>DASRUO010000031.1:0-11034 GCA_035655375.1 archaeon
AAGAGAAATAAAAGCGTTAACGGAAAAGAAAGAGAAAAAACAAGATTAGTGAAACCAGGTGATGTGGATGGCGAAAAAACCCAAGGAAATAAAGGACACGGACAACCCTTACGAGAACAAGCAGGTTGAGGAAATGCTTGAAGAAGACGAAATCAGCCCTGAAGAGGCCGGCTTCATGGAAGGGTACAACGAAAAGCAGACAATTAAAGGCAAAAAGCCGAAAGACATAATACAGGACGAGAAGTGAGCCTGTTTTCAGGCAATTCCTGCGTTGCCTGTTTTATTTTCCCGCAGCAATTCCCGAAATTATTTGCTTAATTGCCGGACAGCAATCCCTTCTTTTATTTCCTTTATTTTCCTCACCAATTCAGAGTTCGGGTTCCTGTAAAGGAACGCCTCAAGCACTTTCACGTTGTGGGATTTCCTTTTCGTGGAAGCCTTCTCGAAATCAATTATCACTGGCACGCCTTTTTTCGTGACGAGAATGTTTTTGCCCCTGCCCTGCAATTGCCCGTGGTCTAAACCAAGGGAATCAAGCTTTTCAGCCTGAATGAAAAGCGCGCGGAGGAATTTTTCAAGCTGTTTTTTTGGGGGCTTTGAATAAATCCATTCGCTGAAATGCAAGCCCTCAATGAATTCCATCAGCACGATGTTTTTTTCAAAATCCGTTTTCACGAGCTTCGGCCCGACGCCGGCGGAGTTGGCAAAACGCAAATTATCGGTTTCGCGCTCCGCCATTTTCCTGCGGTTCGATTTTTCGCGCAAAACCTTTAACGCGAATTTTTTCCCGCGCGCGTTTTCCGCGAGATAAATGTAGGAGCTCCAGCCCTTCGCAACCTTTCCTTTCAGGCGCAGGCGGTTTTCCCTCAAAAACTGTTCAAGCTGCTGCATGAGAATAAGAAAAGAAAAAAGAATTAAAGCACCATCACACAACCCAGCCCGTTTTCACGGATTTTCATTGAGGCAAGTATATATGCCCCTGAAGGGTCACTGGAAGGTGCTTTCATCAAGCTCAATGAATTCAATGCCGTCAAGGCTTGAATCCTCAAGCATTGTTTCAAGCTCCGAGATTTCAGAGCCGATTGAGTCCATGTCCTGCTGTGAAACCTGCTGCTGCACAGCGCCTGTGCCGCTTCCCGTAGCGCCGGGCAAATCCTGGGTGCTTCCGTTCTGGGGCTGCTGCTGTGCGCAGCCTGCGATGAACGCTGAAATGAGGAGCAGTGAAAAAACCAATGCCTTATTCATCGCCTTCACCTTCATCGCCGCCTTCATCTTCGCCGTCGTCTTCGTCTTCAACCTCGTCCTCGAATTCCTGCTCGGCGCTTTCAAGCTCCGCACTGTCATCTTCAATCAATGACCGGAGCGCGGAAGCGGTTGAATCGCTCAGGGAGCCTGAAGCGTTCAGCTCCCTTGACGCCCTGAACAGCAGGTTCATGAGCCTGAAATCTTTCTGCAGCTGCCTGTGCATTTCCTTCAAAAGCGCGTGGCCTTCCTTCAGCACTGCGGCCGCGTCCTTCCTTGTTTCGGCGTTCCTGTAGTCTTCCCTTATGCCTTCATAAAGGCTGTTGAACCTGTTCAAATCAGCGTCCAGCTTTGCGAGGCCTTCCTCCAGGAGGGAAACATCCTTGCCGTCCTCTTTAAGCTGCGCTATTATTCCGGAAATTTTTCCGGAAAAGTTTTCGGCCCTGCCCGCAAGCCCGTGAATCCTCGCGTTCAGCTTCAGGGCAACGCCTTTCTGCAGGCCTAATCTATGCTGCCTCCAGAAGCCCCTTATCTCCTCCGAGATTTCAATGAGCTGCTCCCTTGAAACATTGCCGTCCTCAAGGATTGCCTGCCTCGCCTCGAAGAATTCAATCACTTCATTGGCGTCCTCAGGCGCGACCTGCTTTTCCTCTATCGCGGCAAGGTGGTTTAGTATCGCGTTAATCTGGTTCAGGAGCACGTGTTCAGCCGCGTTCCTCAGCTGTTCCCTCAGCACATTTTTGTCGGAGGCGTTTGCATTCCTGAGCCTTTCCCTTACAACATTAAAGTCCTGCAGCCTTTCGAGGGCCTTTTCCTTTGCTTCAGCGTACTTCTGCCTCGCCTCAAGGTAGCGTTCCTCGCTTTTCAGGAACTTTTCCCTCGCGTCCTCAATCCTTTCCCTTGCTTTTTCCATTATTCTGCTTTCATTATCATCATCGTCATCGTCCTCAAAAATCCGCGGGCTTGCCTGCCTGCCCGGGCCGTTGTTGTCAGCATTGATTTGCGCGCCTTCGCGCATTTCACCATTGCCATCACCGCCGCCTTCATCAGCGAAAGCCAACACTGATGCAAGCAGTACAAGCGCTATCAGAAGCGCCGGCAGCGCTTTCCTGAAATTCATTTCAAAATCCATTTTTCGACACCTCAGGTTTTCCGCTTGGGAAACCGGAACAATTTGTAATGGAACGAATTAATATAAATTCTTTCCGCGCGGGAAAAATTGGAGCTTTATGGAAACCTTTTACAGTGTTTAAAGCTTTAGGCGCCTTTTTTGCGGGGTGAAACAGGTTTAAAAGGAGTTTCAAGGAACTTTTGAATAATGAAAGCGCAGTTGCTTTTCGGGTTTGCTTTGCTGTTTTCAGCCTTTGCAGGCGCAGCAACGATTTCCGGCACGGCTTTTGAATGGTACACGCTTGAGCCCTTGCCCAATGTGATTGTGGAGATTGACACAACGCCAAAGCAAACCGATGTCGCGGTTGGCGGCTACTACTCTTTCAGCGTAATTGAACCCGGCACTTACCATTTGAGGGCGGAATTTTTTGAGGACAACAGGCTCAAGTACGAGGCCGATGAAAACGTTTCAGTGAAAGGGGACGGCGATTTCACGATTGACCTGATAATGCTGCCCGCACTTGAAAATGATGAATTCCTGTACGAGGAAATCGGCGACATCGGGGTTCCTGAAAATGCGCTGGAAAACGGGAATGCGCCTGACGCCTTTTCACAGTTTTCACTCGCCATCCTTGCGCTGGTTGTTTTTGCCCTGCTTTTCTTCTGGGCGCCGAAACTCATCGCGAAGAAAGGCACGGGCCTTGAAGCGGAAAGGTTAGGCGTTGGGGAAAAGCTGGCGCGCGTTGAAGGCACGGGAAAAAGCGGTTCTGTGCGGAACGGCGGGGAAAAAAACAATGGCAATGCAAATGCAGTTTCCGGAAAATGGGGGATGGCCGGAAAAAATGCGGATAATGCAGCGGAAGGCGGGGAAGCACGCACCGAGAAAGACGTTGCTGAAGTGATCGGAATTCTGGGGCGCTACGGCGGCAGGATGACGCAGAAAGAGCTGCGCGAGAAAATGCCGCAGTACGGCGAAGCCAAGATTTCCCTCATCGTTGCCGAGCTTGAAGCGGAAGGGAAAATAAAAAAGTTCAGGAAAGGCAGGGGAAACGTTCTCGTGCTTAAATAACGGCTGACAAATCAAATTTTCAGGTGCTTGAATTCCGGCGCTATTTTGTGCGTTTCAACCGCTTCAACAAGCTTTTTTTTCAGGCCATGCATTTCCTCGGCGGTGAAAACCTGCCGGCCTTCATGTTCATTCAAAAACTTTTTGTAAGAATAGACATCAAATTTTTCCATAACCCCAAAAAGCTTTCCCTATTCGGCGCTACTCCCAGTTTATGCTCTTGGTATGCGGCCCTTATTTCACGCATTACTTCGTTTCCCAGCATTTATTTAGGATGTCTGTTCCCGTCAACGGAATCCCAGTGGGATTGGGTTGTTAAAGAATTAACGCCTGCCAATATTGTTATACTTCTTCAATTCATTAGTTATAGATGGATAACAAGTCAAAGGCCACAATCACAATAGTCCTGCTCGCGGCGCTCACTTTCACCACAGGGCCTCTGCTCTGGCCGGTTTCGCACGATTTTGAATTCACGCAGGAACAGCTGCCCTTCCTTGTGCTGCTTTCGCTGCTTGAATCGCTTGCCTTCGGCGCGGGGATTGCGTTCATTTTTTTCGGCTGGCCGCTGATGGCAAAAATTTCACCGAAAAACGCGGCGCTGAAAAAGCTCACATTCATTTCAATCGCATGGTAGCTCATTTCATGGTGGCCGCACGACAGCCTGCACGCGGCCAATGGCATCAACACTGAAGGTTTGCTGCTGATAGAGTACGGCTTTCATGTGACCCTGATGGCTGCCGCGGCGATAATAGCCTACTATTTTTATTCAATGCTGAAGGAAGGCAAGTAAGGCGAAAAGCCGGCGTTAGCCCTGAACCGCCCCATATCCATCAGCCCGATAGACATCCATATCCAGCGAAAACTATAGGTTTTTATACTTTTATATCCATCAATAATTATACTCATTTTAATGCTTAAAACACTTTTAAGGAGGATGATTTTATGGCACAGGAAATGAATCAGCAGGTTGTGTTCCTGCCCGAAGGGACAAGGAGAACCAAGGGAAGGGACGCGCAGAGGATAAACATTTTGATAGCGAGAGCCGTGGCTAACGCCGTGAAAAGCACTTTAGGCCCGAAAGGAATGGACAAGATGATAGTGGACGACTTGGGAGATGTAACAATCAGCAACGACGGCGCAACCATTTTGAGCGAGATGAGCATCGAGCATCCCGCGGGAAAAATGATGGTGGAGGTCGCGAAAACGCAAGATTCAGAGGTCGGCGACGGCACCACAACCGCGGTGATAATTGCGGGCGGCCTTCTGGAGAAAGCTGAAAGGCTTTTGAACGATGAAATCCACCCCAGCATAATAATCAAGGGTTACAGGCTTTCAGCGGAAAAGGCGAAAAGCCTTTACTCGGAAATAGCGGAAGACGTCTCAATAAAGGACACTCAGGCCCTGAAACAGATTGCAATAACCTCGATGACAGGCAAGAGCGCGGAAGGCGCGGAAGAGCTCGCCGGCCTTGTGGTGAAGGCAATCACGCAGGTCGCGGTTGAAGAGGACAGGAAAACAGTTATAGACCTCGACGACATCAAGGTCGAGAAAAAGACCGGCGCGAGCCTCAGGGATTCTGAATTGGTGCAGGGAATAGTTATAGACAAGGAAATAGTGCATTCAGGGATGCCGAAAAAAATCGTGGACGCGAAAATAGCGCTCGTGGACGCGGCAATGGAAATCAAGAGCCCCGAAACAGACACGAAAGTGCAGATTTCAGACCCGGAACAGCTGCAGGCATTCCTCGACCAGGAGGAAATGATCCTGAAAAAAATGGTTGAAACAGTGAAAAATGCGGGAGCAAATGTTGTCATATGCCAGAAAGGGATTGACGACATAGCGCAGCATTATTTGGCAAAAGAAGGGATTGCCGCAATAAGGCGCGTGAAGAAATCAGACATGGACGCGCTCGCAAAGGCAACGGGAGCGAAAATCGCCTCAAGAATCAAGGATTTGACGGCCTCCGATTTGGGGAAAGCCGCGCTCGTGCGCGAAAGGAAAATTGCCGGCGACGACATGGTCTTCATTGAGGGATGCAAAAACCCGAAAAGCGTTTCATTGCTTGTGAGGGGCGGCTCGGAACATGTTGTGGATGAGGCCGAAAGGGCGGTGCACGACGCATTCGGCTCAGTTGCTTCAGCAATAAACGTCGGCAAAATAGTGTACGGCGGCGGAAGCTGCGAAATGGAAGTGGCCATGAAGCTCAGGGATTACGCGAAAACAGTGGGCGGCAGGGAACAATTGGCTGTTGAAGCCTTCGCTGAAACCCTTGAAATAATCCCGCGCACCCTCGCTGAAACAGCGGGAATGGACCCGATAGACACTTTGGTTGCGCTGAGGAGCAGGCACTCCTCCAAGGACGGAAAGACAATCGGCGTGAACGTGTACAGCGCAAAACTCGATGATATGAAGAAAAACAAGGTTGTCGAGCCATTGAAAGTGAAAACGCAGGCCATTACATCAGGCTCGGAAGTCGCGGAAATGCTGTTGCGCATCGACGATATCATTGCCGGCTCCGGCAAAAACAAAGGCCCCCAGATGCCTCCCGGCGGAATGGGCGGGGACATGGGCGGAATGGATATGTAACGCCGGAACGCCGGCGGTACGTAGCACCCTGCTTTGCAGGGGGCATGCCCGCATTTGAATGCGGGCACTTATTCTTTTTTCAACTATTTTCATGTTTTAACCCAAAGGCTTATTCTTTTAAAAAGTTCAACTCTTGCGTGGGTATATGGTTGAGCTGATAATTGCCGGCCTCGCGCGTTCGGGCAAGGACACTGTCGGGGATTACTTGGCGGAAGATTACGGGTTTGAAAAGCACACTTTCAGCGAAGTTTTGAGGGAGCTTCTCATAAGCGAGGGAATCCAGCCCACAAAGGAAAGGATGATTGAACTGGGCGATGAGCTGCGCAAGGATATGGGCATGGACGCGGTTGCAAAACTGCTTGCGCCGAAAATCAAGAGGAAGCGCGGCATAGCGCTTGTGGGGCCGCGCTCAATCGAGGAAATCGAGTTTTTCAGGGAAAAATTTCCCGGCATCATAGTGGTGAAAGTCAGTTCCAGCGAGCAGCAGAGGATTGAAAGAAACAAAGAGGAAGGCTCCGCGGAGAAAGACAAATTTTTCGAGCGCGACAATAAGGATATGAAAAGGAAAGGCTTTGAAAAGGTGCTTGAGGCGGCGCAGTACGAGCTTGAAAACTTTTCCACGAAGGAAGAGCTTTACTCGCAGATTGATTTCCTCATGGAAAAGCTCGGACAGCGGAAAAACAGGATATGATTTTTGAACGTGTTTTGAGATGAAGGTTTCAGAGCTTAAGCCGGAAATGAAAAAAGTCGGCCTAACCGTAAAGGTTGAAGAGGTCGGCAAGCCCCGTGAGGTCGTGACGCGCGAGGACGGGATGTTCCACAAGGTTGCGGACATTCTCGTGGGCGATGAAACCGCGAGCGTTTTCCTTTCGGTTTGGGACGAAAAAATCGAATCGCTGAAGGCTGGAAGGTATTTCAGGGTTTCAAACGCTTACGCCACGGTTTACAAAAATTCTTTGATGCTCAGCCTCGGAAAGTACGGGAAAATAGAGGAAATAACTGAAGAAGAGCCGAAATTCGAGGTAAACACGGCAAACAACTTAAGCCTCAGGGAACTGGGCAGCGGGTGGCCTTAAGGCGCGGCTTAAACCTTTTAAAAACTAATTTAATCCTTTAATATTAAGCCAAAAGCGCGCTTTAAACAGGGTAAAAACCTGATTGCGGAGCACGGCCTGCCGAGTCCCTCAAGGGACGAAGACAGGGCGCGTTACCGCCGGACGCAAACGGCGAGGGAGTATAGCTCAGCCTGGTCAGAGCATTGGTCTTATACACCAAGGGTCGGCGGTTCGAATCCGCCTACTCCCATAACCTTTTCTTTTTCTTTACAAGAAAAAGAAAACGTTAACGAAAAGAAAAAGTGTAAAAGAAAAACCTGAACTAAAAAGAAAAGTGCAAAAAAAAAGCTGAAGTAAAGAAGAAAAAATCAGGATAATGGTTGCGATGGGAAAATTTCTAGAAAGGGTGATGTTCTGGAGAAAGAGAAATCCCGCGGAGAAGCTGCCTGAAGAAGAGCGTTATAGGAGGCTTGCGAAAGGCGTTTATTATAGCGAAGAACAAAAACTTAATGAAACTTTCATGCTTATGATGAGAGGGTATTTGCCGCGCAAAAATGTTTCAATAATTTCTGAAGAGGAATTCACGGAGGCTTATGCGAAATTTTTGAGAGAGAGGGATGAGAGAAGGCGGAAAAAATGAGCAGGCTTGAAGAGTTCAACCTCGCGGCCGAGGAAAAGGTGCGCAAATTCTGGCGCGAAAAAAAAGTGGCTGAAAAAGCGCGCAAATTGAACAGCCGCGGCGGGAAAAAGTTTTACATGATGGACGGCCCGCCTTACGCTTCAGGGCACATCCACATGGGCACGGCGCTGAACAAAATCGTGAAAGACATCACTTTGAGGCAGAAGCGCATGCAGGGCTTTAAAGTCAGGGACCAGCCGGGGTATGACACGCACGGCCTGCCGATTGAAAACAAGGTCGAGAAAAAGCTCGGTTTCAAAACCAAGGCGGAAATCGAAAATTACGGCGTCGAAAAATTTATCCATGAATGCAGGAAGTATGCAACCGAATACATCGGCATAATGAACGAAGACTTCAATAATTTGGGGGTGTGGATGGACTGGGAAAACCCTTACCTCACGCTGAACAATGAGTACATTGAAGCCATATGGTGGACTTTCAAGCGCGCGGACGAGAAAGGCCTGCTTTATCTTGGAAAATACCCCGTGCATGTCTGCAGCCACTGCGAGACCGCGGTTGCATACAATGAAATAGAGTACACTAAGCAGACCGATGAATCCATTTACGTGAAATTCAGGGTCAAGGGCATGGAAAACACTTTTCTCATAATCTGGACGACAACGCCGTGGACCCTGCCTTCAAACACGGGGGTTATGGCGCACCCGAAATTTGATTACGTTGAGGCAGAGGTCGGTGGCACTGAAACTTGGATTCTCGCGAAGGAAAGGCTTCAGCAACTGATGGACGCGGCGGAAGCCGGCTACGTGATTAAAAAAGAGTTTAAGGGGAAAGAAATTGAAGGGCTTGAATACGAAAACCCGCTTGCGAAACACATGAAGCTTCCGCCATTGGAAAAGGCTTACCGCGTGATTTTAAGCGACCGCTACGTGAACCTTGAGGAAGGAACAGGATTGGTGCATACCGCGCCGGGATGTGGAAAGGAAGACTTTGACGCGGGCACGAAAGCTGGCCTGCCTGTGCTGAGCCTTGTGGACAATAAAGGATTGCTTTCAGCGGAAACAGGAAAATATTCGGGGAAAAAAGCGCGCGTAGTGGATGAGGAAATAATTTCAGATTTGAAAGAGGGCGGCGCGCTCATTTACAGGCACCCTTACACGCACGATTATCCTGTTTGCTGGCGCTGCCACAGCCCCTTGCTCATGATTTCAACGCCGCAGTGGTTTTTCAGGGTTTCAGGGATACAGGAAAAAATGATCCAGCTCAATGAAAAGGTTGAATGGTATCCGCCTTGGGGGAAGGACAGGTTCAGGAACTGGCTTGAAAATCTGGGGGATTGGCCGGTTTCAAGGCAAAGGTATTGGGGAACGCCGTTGCCAATCTGGATGTGCAGCGAGTGCGGGAACAAAAAAGTTGTGGGCTCAAGGAAAGAGCTGAAACAGTTCTGGAGCCGCGAAATAAAGGATTTGCACAAGCCTTGGATTGATGAGGTTAAATGGAATTGTAAAAAGTGCGGGAAAGGCGTAATGAGGCGCGTGCCGGAAGTGCTTGATGTCTGGTTTGATTCAGGGGTTACGAGCTGGGGCTCTATAGGCTATCCTGAAAGTGAAAAACTTTTCAAGGAGTACTGGCCCGCTGACTTGAACATTGAAGGCAAGGACCAGATCCGCGGCTGGTGGAATTCGCAATTGATTACAAGCACCATTTGCTTTGACAGGGCGCCGTTCAAAGCCATTGCAATGCACGGAATGGTCCTTGACCTTGACAAAAAGAAAATGTCGAAAAGCGTCGGCAACATCGTGTCGCCGCAGGAAGTGATACAGAAATACGGGCGCGACTTCCTGAGGCTTTACATTGCGCGCGAATTCAGCGGCGAGGACATGGTTTTCGACCGGGAAGCGTTCAAGGAAATCAGCCGCTTTTACAACACGCTCTGGAACAGCTACAATTACGCGGACACTTACCTTGAATTAAGCCTGAAAAAGCACGCGGAACTTAAAGGATTGAAAGGGCTTGCGCCGGAGGACAAGTGGGTTTTGAGCAAGCTGCACTCGCTCGTTAAAAGCACGCTCGCGGGATACAACTCATACGCTTACTCCAGGGTGGCTTCTGAAATAGAGTATTTTGTGCTGGAAGAGTTCAGCCGCACCTACATTAAAATGGTGAGGGACAGAGTTAAAGGCGAAAAGAAAACGCTTGGCACGGTTTTCAGCCATGTTTTCTCGGTGCTTTTAAGGCTGCTTGCGCCTTTGGCGCCGCACGCCGCGGAGCATTTTTACCTGCATTCAAGGCGCGCGGGCATGGCCGAATCAATCCATTACGCCATGCTGCCGAAAGGAAATTTGAAAATGATTGATTCAACGCTTGAAAGCGAAATGGCGAAAGCGAAAGAGCTTGTTCAGGCTGTTTTAAGCATGCGCGAGGAGCAAAAACTGAGGCTTAGGTGGCCGCTCAGGGAGATTGTTTTCGTTAGCAAAAGCGGGAAAGAGTTCGGGAAAACGAAAGGGGTTCTGGCGGGGCAGTGCAACGTGAAAAAATTCTCGGAAGCGAAAAGCGGGCCCGAAGGAAAGTTTGTTGTGAAAGAGTTCGGCGCCGGAAAAATTTTCCTGAAAACTGAAGCCGATGAAAAGCTCAAGGAGGAATGGGAACTGATGGAGCTGCGCAGGCGCATCCAGGATTTGAGGAAGCAGATGAAGCTGAACCCGAATGAAAAGGTTCCAATGGAAATCGCGTGCAGCGATGAAAAATTCCTGAAAAAATACGCGAAGGAAATTGAGGGAAGCACCAACACAAAGATTATTGCAGCCGGAAAATCGGGGAAAGCGGAAAAAGTTGCGGAAAAAACTGCCGGCAAAATGGAGAAAGTGCTTGAAAGGGAATTTTACATTAGGATTAAGAATTAATCAAAATTCAGTCAATCCTTACCCCGAGCAGCCTGCTGATTCTTTCTTTTATCTCTTTTGCGTGCTCATGGTTTAGGGAAACATGAAGGCCATAACCGGTTGGTTTCTTGAAAAGGAGGTTCTCCTTGATTAGTTCTTCCGCGGCTTCCTTGACAAGCTCATGCTCTTTTGGCTTGAAGCCTTTTTTCAGGTTGTCAAAGGCCGTGTGCGAATTGCCCCAGTTCCTGCGCCTCGCAAGCTTGAAAAGGATTTTGGCCTTGACTGTTTCCAAGTCCATGTAAACAGACTTACAAGTATAGGTTTAAATACCTAACCTACATTATCAAATATTGGGGCATACCGAATATTACAACAACGATACAAACGCGGCGTTCACCATGGAAGAGTCAAACCTGATAAAATTTTTCGGCAACAGCCCGTTCATCAGGATAGTGG
>DASRUO010000032.1:0-2872 GCA_035655375.1 archaeon
TCGGAAACGCGCGCAAGCTTCAGGAGCTTTTTTTCGAGGGCGAAACCGTTTTTTTCGGTGGAAAGTATTTCAGCCATCTTCTCGGCGCTTTTGGAGCCGTAGCGCCCTTTCAGATACCTGTACCTTTCCGTGAGCGGGACAACGGAGGCGTGGTTCACGCGCTTGTCGGCGTACCACACAATTTTTGATTCAAGCAGGGTTTTTTCGGTGAAAAAATTCACTTCCTCCAGCCCGTGTTCCCTGAGCACGGCGCCGAATTCCGGGAAGCCCTCATTGACCATGACTTTTTCGGCTTCAAGCGCGTGCCTGCAGTTGTTTTCAACGCAGTGCATTTTCATGAAATCGTGCATCAAAGCGGCCCTGTCCACAAGCACGAGGCTTATTTCGGCGCCGTTTTTTTTCGCGCCGCGCGCGATGAAATTAGCGATTCTGCGCACTGTTTCTGTGTGCCCCTTGATGTGTTCAGGCATGCCGAATTTTTCAATCAGGGCAAGGCACCGCTTTTTCGGGGGAATTTTCATTTCAACGCCCCCGAAAGGAGTTCCAGGGCCTTTGCGGAAAGCGGCGCGATTTGCTCCCTTTTCGCGCCGAGCAGCGCGGGAAAAGACGCGAGGTCTTTCGATGCGCGCATTTCATTGGCGCTTCTGGCGCCGGAAACGAAAAGCACGGGCGCCTGCGCTTTTTCAAGCAGCTTCAGGGCAAGCGCCGCATTCTTCAAAAGGAACGGCGCGCGCGCGGAATTTTTTTCCGCGAGGAATTCCGAGAAGAGGAAGCATGAAACGATGCTGTTGTCCCTGAAATTGTTCGCGGTCGCGAGGTCAAGGCAGTTTTTGTCCGCGCTGAAAGGCTGCAGCACCAAAACGTTTTTCTGCCGCGAAGCCCACGCGTTCATTTCAAGCGAGCCGGAATAAATTGCGGCGGTGTCCGCGAGTTTCCTGAACTTCTGCAAACCTGAATCGTCCTTTTTGCTGAAAACCTTGCAGGAAAAAAAATTTGTGGCAAAGCCTTTCCTTTCCTCCGCGAATTTTTTCAGCTCTTCCGGCGAAAAATCTTTGGCAATAACTACGGCTTCATCGCGGAACTCTTTTGAAAGGCTTTCAATGTGCCCGAGGCCGGAGAATGAAACAAGGTTCAGGTTTTTCAACGCCTGCTTTTCATTGCCCATACGGAAAAATAGGGGTAATAAAAGGTTAAATGCTTTTATTTCGCCTTGCGCTGGTGCGCCCTCATGCTCGGGAAGTTTTTCTCGTGCCCTTTGCCTTTCTTGAGGCCCCTGCCCTTCTTTCCGGAGGAAGTTAAACCCCTTTCAGCCCTGCCCTTGTGCTGCCCGAAGGTGATTTTGTTTCTTTCCTTGTCGGCCTTAACGCTTGGGCTTGAAGTGTCAACCAGCAATACCTCGTAATAGGAGCGCTTGCCATCTTCGCCGACCCAGTAGCTGTTCAAAACCTCGCAATTCGGGAAACGCCGGCTCGCCTTTTGCTCGGCCATGGACTGCCTTGAAAGGCGCCTTGTGAGCTTATTTACGCCCATCCTTTTAGGTCTCCGACCTCGCGCCGGCCTCCTGTGCAGGCCAGAGCCCTTGCGCACCCTTACCAAAGCGGCAATGAAGCCTTCCTTTGCCTTATAACCGAGAGTTCTCGCGCGGGGAAGATTGGAGGGCTTTTCAAGCCTCTGCACCGCCAATTCCGACTGCCTCTGGCCGAAAACTTTTTGCCTGTACAAAGCCGCAAAGGCGTAATCCTTGGATTTTTCCCCTGAAGCCTCGGCCTGGAATGTTTTCCTGACCTGCTTTGTCCAGCTCATGAGTAAAACCTTAAAAAAAGCGCTAAAAAGCCTTTTTCACAGGATTAATTACTGCTGGCGAAGGAATTTAAAAGTATTCCTTAAAACCTTTGCTGGTGCAGCTTATGAAAGCGTAAAGGCCTGCTGTGCGATACATTTAAATCTAAAAAAATGGGTAATTAAGTATGGTTTCTGAAACTGTTGTTGTGGACAGGGAAGAATTCGAGAGGCTGAAAACGGAAGTCAGGGCGCTCCGGAATTCCGGCATTTACAGAAGGCTGCTTGAATTCGAGGAAAATATTGCCGCCGGCAAAAAATTTTACAGGAAAGATTTAGGGTTTTAATTTTCCTCTGCCTACTGAACAGATATATAAATGCTTATTTTGCCCTCAAATGGCAGAATGGAAATTTTAAAACAGGTTGCCCATTCCATTATGTAATGGAATCACAGGAACTAAAAGTCGGAAGCTCCTGCGACAGGTGCCCTGAAAAGGCGAAAGTGTTTTTGGGTTACGGGCCGCACAGGTTTTGCGCGAAGCATTTCACAAACTTTTTCGGGAAGCGTGTGCGCAAAACAATCCGCCTGAACAACCTCATAAAATACGGCGAAAAAATCGCGGTGGGAGTTTCCGGCGGAAAGGATTCAATGGTTACACTGCATTTGCTGAACAAGTTTTTCCGCGAAACCGGCCAGAACAAAATCGAGGCCATAATGATTGATGAGGGAATTAAAGGCTACAGGGACAACGCCCTGCGGATTGGCGTGAATTACTGTGAAGCACGCGGAATCCCTTACCATATTATCAGGTTTGAAGAAGAATTGGGCCTGGATATGCAGGGAGTCATGGCGAAAATCCATGCCGACGCGAAGCTCGGCAGCACGTGCAGCTTTTGCGGCGTGTTCAGGAGGCATTTCCTGAATTCAAAAGCGCTTGAAATCGGCGCGGACAAAATAGCGACAGGCCACAATTTGGATGATGAGGTTCAGAGCATTGCAATGAGCTTTTTCGGGAACGATTTAAGCAGGGCTGCGAAGCTCGGTCCAATTGCGGGAATTAAAAGGTTTGACAAGTTTGTGCCGCGCATCAAG
>DASRUO010000033.1:0-12948 GCA_035655375.1 archaeon
CCTTGCCTTGATGAATTCCTTCGCATTCATCTTGTCAGGGAAAACAGTTTCAGGCCTCACGATTTTCACCTTCACGCCTATTGCCCCCACTTTAGGGTACGCCGCGGCGATGCCGTAATCCACGAGCTTTGCCTGCTCCCCGACTTTTTTCATGTAACCGTAAGCAATCCTCTGGCTCCTCTTCCTGCCGCCTTTTCCCGCGAGCTTTCCGCCTACGATAATCTCGACTCCCTGCGCGCCAGCCTCGCGGATTTCATTCACAATCTTGAACACAACGCTCCTCCATGAAAAGCCCCTTTCAACCATGGCCTTGATCCTGTTCGCCACCGCCTGCGCGTCAAGCACCTGCCTTTCAATCTCCCTTATCTCAAGCTGGGGGTTGTCAATGCCGAATTTTTCCCCGATGTTTTTGGTGAGCTGGCTTATGTTGCTCCCGCTTTTTCCGATGGCCAGGCCAGGCCTTGTCACGTGCACAACAATCCTCGTAACCAGCGGGGTTTTCACTATCTCAGACCTTGTGAAGCCGGCCCTTTCAAGCTCTTTCGCAAGGAACTTGTCCAACTCAAGCTTTTTCAGCCCCTGAACCACGAATATTTTTTCAATCATCAGGCCGTCTCCTGGACAATTATCTCGATGTGCGCCGATTTCTTTTTTCTCCTTTTGCCCGAAATCCTTCCCTGCGACTGGTATGAAAGCCTCTGAAAACCCTGTGATGCGAACATGTGCAGTATGATGAGGTTTTCCGAGTCAAGGCCCCTGAAATCCGCGTTGCTTTTCACGGATTCAAGCAGTTCAATAAATGCCTTCACGGTCCTTAAGGGATAGCGCCCGACTTTCGTGAAGCCTTTCGCCTGCCCTTTCCTGTGCCCGATCTTTTTCTTGTATTTCCTCAGCGGCAGGAACTCCTGCTTGTTCGCAATCCTGTGCAGGAAAGCAAGCGCCTTTTCAACCCTGTTCCCCTTGATGTTTGAAATTATCTCCAGGCTGTACTTCAGCGATACGGGCTTGTTTTTCATCATGGCCCTCGCCGTTTTTTTGCCGTAAAGGCCCTGCACCTGGTAAACCTTCTTCACCATAAAATCATCCTCTCGCCGTGATTGCGGTTGAACTCCTTGTCGCGCCAATTCCGGCTTTTCCGTGCGTAAGCTTTTTCCTTGTAAGGGCAAATTCCCCGAAGTAATGCCCCAGCATTTTCTCCTTTATTTCCACGTTCTGGAATTCATGCCCGTTGTAAACCGCGATAGTTATGCCCATCATTTCAGGAACAACAATGTAATCTCTATTGTGCGTGCGCACAGGCTTCGGGTATTTTCCAGAGGCAAGCACTTCTTTGGCCTTGGCCACTTTTTTCATGAACTTTTTGTCCACGCCTTTCAGCAGGCTTTTCCTAACCCTTGAAGTGCAGAGCTTCGCGAACTCTTCAATGCCCATGTTTTTGAGCTCTTCCATTGTTTTCCCCCTGAAACTGTACTCGCCTTTAGCCATTCACATACCGCCAAACGTTTAGTTCTTCTTTAATCTCCCTGTCCTCTTTGAGGCAATGTCGCCGACCTTCCTTCCCGGGGCCGCGTGCCTTGAGGTCGACTTGGACTTTCCGGGGTGATGGTTTGCGCCCCCGAACGGATGGTCGAGCGCGTTCATCGCAACGCCCCTCACCGTCGGGTATTTTTTGTGCCTCGCCTTCATCGCCATGAATTTTTTTCCCGCCTTCACAAAAGGCTTTTCTTTTCTTCCGCCCGCGCCCACAAGGCCGACAGTGGCCCTGCTTTCCGGGCTCATTGCGACAATTTGCCCGGAAGGCATCTTCACATAAACGGCCTTATTGTCCTTGCTCATAATGAGCGCGTAAGAGCCGGAGCTCCTCACAAGGCTTCCGCCGTCGCCGCGCGTTTTTTCAATGTTGAAAACCGGGCAGCCCTCCACAAGGCTTCCGAGATTTTTCACGTTGCCCAAATCTATTGAGGCGTTTTTCCCGTGCTCAACCCTCTGCCCCACCGAAATGCCTTCGGCCGCTATGACGCTTTCCTGAAGCCCGTTGTCGAAAACAATTCTCGCAATCACCGAAGTCCTTCCGGGGTCGTTCATTATCTCAATGATTTCGCCTTTCATCACGCCTTCCTCCTCGCCGCTGTAAGAAATGTACTGCGAAACCGCAGCGCCGTTTTTGCCGGCCGCGTAAACCGGGCTTCCGGCGCCCCTTCTCTGCGTCTTTAATCTCTTGGGCATTTCAGCAACACCCCGCAATAATATGCGCCATTCAGATTACCCCTAATTTCGTTGCTATGTCATTCGCCTTGAACTTTTTGTCAATCGTCACAATCGCCCTTTTCCTTGACTTCATGTCCCTGAACATATTAACCGAATTCACCTTGACCTTGTAAAGCGTTTCAATCGCTTTCCTCACGGAAGGCTTTGACGCCTTTCCGTCCACGATAAACACCAATTTGTTTTCCGCCTCAATCATGTTCACGGCCTTTTCCGTCACAAGCGGGTATTTGATGATGTTCAGGCCCTCAATTTCCTGCTCCAGTTCCTCTATGCCGGGCTTGCCTTTCTTTGCCGGAATTTTTTCCTGCACGGGCTTTTCCGCGGCGTGCGTATGGCCTTCATGCGCGTGTGGGTGCGCGTGCCCATGCCCCGCTCCGTGCCCATGCGTATGCCCTTCCGCGCGCACGTGTGTGTGTGGCGCCTTGTGTCCGGCGCCATGCGTTGATTTTCCGGGCTGCCCCTTCTCCGGGCGCGCTTTTCCGGCGCTTTTCTTCACCGGTTTTTTTCCAATAGTTTTTTTCGCAGCCATCAAAACAACCCCTTAAGCCACGGCTTTTGCCGCTATTTTCTCTTTAGCCGCTTTCTTTTCATGGGCCGGCTCTTTCATTGAATTAATTGCCGCCTCGGTCCAGACGGTTAACCTTGCCGGTTCCGCCCCAGGCGCGAGAAGGTGTGCATTGATGCTTTTAGCGTCAACAACTTCAACGCCTTCAATGTTTCTCGCCGCCATCAATGCGGTGCTTTTCCCTGAAACAACAAACAAAATGCTTTTCCCCCTCTTTATTCTCCTTCCCCTTTTCTTCCCTTTCCCGGCTCTCGTTTTCTTTTTCGCGTGCACCCTTTCAACGTCTTCCCAGAGGCCGAGCTTTTCAAGGACGCTTTTCACTTCCCTTGTCTTTGAAAGCTTTTCAAATCCGGATTCAAGCACTATGGGCAAGAGGATTTTGTCGGGCAGTATGTGCCCGCGGCCTTTCACGAATTCTGCCTTCGCCGTCGCCGCAATCGCGGAGGCAATCGCCTTTTCCCTTTCCTTCCTGTTTATTTTTTCGCGCCAGATTTTTTCCGTCTTTGGCGGATGCGCCTTCGGGCCGCCGACAACCGCAGGAATGCCCGCAACCTGCCCGTAAAGCAGCGCGCGCCTGTTTCTAAGCCTCGGCTTCCTTGCGTGCTCCACGTTGATTGTCCTGTGCTGCTGCGGCTTGCCTCTTGCGCCCACATACTTGGCGGTATTGTCGCGCCCCGCGAGAACGTAACCGCCCTTGGCCTGTATTCCCGCCGAATGCATGGCAAGCACGGCCCTCTTTATGAGCTGCCTGTCAATTTTTGCCGAGAACTGTTTCGGCAGCTCTATTTCGGAAACCTTTTTCCCTTCAAGCGATAAAACAGCGGCTTTCATTAAGCTTCAGCCTCCGCGGCAGCCTTCATTTTTTTGCCGGCGCTTTCCGTTCCCGGAAGCTTCAGGTCAGAGTATTTGGTGTTGCCCCTGCCTTCCCTGATTGCGTGCCTTAAGGTGACGATTCTCTTCACTGCCCCGGGAATCGAGCCCGCAAGCACCATGAAGCCGCTTTTCACCACGCCGTAATTGGTGAATCCACCGGCCGGGGTAACGATTTCTGAAGGCCCGTTTTCAATGAACAGTATTTTTTTGTTGTACTCGGTCCTTGACTGGTACCCGTGCTGCCCTGCGCGCGCCACTGTCCACATCACTGTTGGGGGGTGCCACGGACCGATGCTTCCCACGTACCTGTGCTTTTTGGCCTTGGGCCTGTGCACTTTCACGCCGAACCTTTCCACAACGCCCGAAAACCCTTTTCCTTTAGTGACCGCCTTTACATCTATGAGCTGGTTTGCCTCGAAAACTTCTGAAGCGTGCAGCTCTTTCCCGAATTTTTCCTTCGCAAACGCAAACTGTTTTTCGGCATTTCCGGAAAGCGCGATTTCAGCTATATCGGATTTTTTCTTTCCCGTGCCTGAAAGCCCGGCCTGAACCTCCGCGAGCAGCACAACCTTTACCGCTTTTTCCTTCAGCGCCTCAAGGTCTTCAAAAACAGAATATTTTTTCTCTTCCTTTCTTTTCTTCCCCTTTTTCTTGAAAGCCTTGACCTTTTTCCTCAGGTTCTTGTCGGGCTTTTCAATTGTGGCTTCCCCGAGGGCACCGAGGCCGTAATTGATTTTCCCGTAAACCCTCGCGCCGATGATTTTCAGCGGCGGGCACTCAACAACGGTTCCGCCGAATGAAACATCGGAGCCAAAGCCGTGGCTTTTCTCGTTCGCGTTTTTCCCCAATACCTGGGTCATTCCTGCCTTGAAACCGTAAAAGCTCAGCGCCTTGGCCTCTTCCCCTTTGGCCGCAGGATAAGTGGTGAAATTGGCCCTGTGCCTTTTCGCCCTCACTCTAGGATAAAAGGCGAGGCTTCCCGAACGCGGCTTGTGTGCTCCCATGCTTTAAAACCCTTTTTGAAATGCAACGCGCACGATAGGCGCACGTTAAAGGTGGACTGCCAAAAAAAGACACTTTCCAATGCCTTGGAAACAGCCTAAAAAGCGCTTTTTGTGCATTTATATCCATGGAGGAATTACCATGAATACAGTTTACACCAACTCAACAATTCTTCCCAGCAACCCTTTTTAAAGGTTTGGGTTTATTTTGCCTTTCCGCGCCTTTTCCTGCGCGTTCCGGCCGCCCCGTTTGAGGGCATCAGAACAAGCATAAGCGCGACAATTACGGCCATTCCCGCGAGCACCACAAGCCCGAAAAGGAACGGGTTTTCCCCCAAAACGGAAAAGCCCGTGGCTATCATTCCGCCCAATCCCTGAACTCCCACATTGTTTGCGGTTTCATTGCCTGCCGCATTTTCATTCGCCGCTTCAGGCACTGAAATTTCAACAGGGAAAAGCTGTTCAAGGCCGTTGGCGTTCACTGTGAGCAGCGCCTTGAAGTCCCCGCCTTCATCCGCGTTGAATGAAAGCTCAACGCTTCTGGTTTCTCCCGCCTTGAGCGCAACGTTTTCCGTTTCAGCCTCAAAGCTTCTCGGCAAACCCCTTAAACCCAAAGAAACCATCACGTCTTTACCTGAATTGTTTTCAAGCTCAACGCTTATTTTCTGTGTTCCGGCGCCATCGGTTTTTGCCGTGAATTTTTTCACAAGCACTCCGTTGATTGCGCTTTCGCCGCTATCCGCGAAAAGTGCCGGCTTCACAAGCTTGGTGTATTTCTGCTGCTGCACGCCCGAAGATTCAATTGAGTAAAACACTGTTGCTTTGCTTTCCTCGAAGCCGTTCACCGCAATTATCCTTGAGCCGGAGCTTTTAGGCTTCACTGAAAAGCTTTTCGGCGTCGCAATCGCGTTGTCCGCGCTGAGTGAAACCTCTACATATTCATCGGAATTGTTTTCAAAGCTTAATTCGAACAGCCCTGAGGCAGAATCCATTTTCATTTCCGCAGGAACATTGAGTGAAAAGTTTTCCGCCGCAGAATCGGCAGAGCCGTTCACGCGCACGTAAAAATTGCCTGAAAGCACGGTGCATGAAAGCCCCGAGCCGAAATGCCCTTTGACCTGCACATAAGCCGAGCCCGTGCTGTCTTCAGCTGTTTCGGATGCGAGCGCCTTCACCTTCACCGAACTCGTCTGGCCCGAAAAAATTATTCCGGAATCCCTTGACGCTTCAACCGCGAAGTCTTGGTTGTGCTCAACCGCGTCAATGGCGTCTATTGTGAAGTCTTCCGAAGCGTAATTCCTCAATGCGAAATAAGATGTTTTGGAGCTTCCGGAATCAACCGCAACGCTTTCGCTTTCAAGGCTCAATCCTGTGCAGTCCAGCGCCGCGAGCTGTTTCCCGCCGTAATAAGTTGTAATGATGTTGCTGTTGCTGCCCGCATCTGCTGTGGTGCCGCCTGCTGAACTGCCTGTGGAGGCGCTGTAAATGCCATTATGCAAAGTGTTTGAAATGCCGTTGCTTGCGGTGCCGCTTGAGTCAACGTACTGCCAGCCCTGCGGCTGCGTTTCTTTCGCGACAATGTATGAAGTGCTTCCCTGCGTCTGGAATTCTTGGCTGTTCCATGAATCCGGCACAGCGTTCTGCGCCGCGCTTTTTCCGGAAATGTTTACATTGAAATTTTCCTGCGTGTCGGAAAAGTTGCAGTAGGTTCCGTCCTTGAAAGTGCCGGAAACTTTTATCGTGCCCGTTGCCGAGCCCGTTGAGGCGTCCGCGTCCGCGGAAACATTGAATTCAATTTTTCCCGTTGAATTTGCGGCAACGGATTTGCCGAATTTCACGCCTGAAGCTTCCGCGTCAAACCCGCTGATTGAAACGGAAACGTTTGCAACATCAAAATCTGATTTGCGGGAATTGTTTTCAATGTAAAACACTATTTTCTGGCTTTCCCCCGCCTTTATGTTCACGCCTGATGTTGAAATGCCGATGTTATCGCATGAGGCGCGCTGTTCAGGATGGTACTGCTGCCCTGTAAGCGTTGCCGTCCTCGGAGGGAAGTAATATGCGCCGTAGTATGCGGGCGCGTAAACCGTTCCCCAGTTCGGGTAATAACTCCATGAATAATCGTAGTAGTAATAGTTTGCCGGATAGTAAGAGTAATACCCATAATTGTCAGGCGCGAACCTCCACGCGGGTTCATAGGAGTACCAGCCAGAATCATAGTAATAATAATTTCCCGAAGAGTAAACCCTGTAAGGGTAGTCAAAGTAGTAGTAGCTGTCGTAGGCGTAAGTGTAAGGCGTCTGCACGTAATGGTAGGAGTTTCCGTAATAAAGTTCGAAGTAAAAGTCCGAGTCACCATACCCGAGGTAAATTCCGGCCGTGGCCGTGTTTAAGGCGAAAAGGAACGCAATTGCCAGAATCAACCATTTCAGCTGCATGAATTTTAAACCCCCGGCGCAGGATGCGCTTTATACTACTATTGCGCAAACTTCTTTATAAATGTTCCTTTTCTCACGAGAAGAAGTTAATTATATGCTCTTGGCTTCCTTGCCGCTAAAATCCGGCTTTAGCCTGCCTTAATTGTTGCTTCCGCCTGCTCCCCGAAAAAGCCGTTCCCCTCGGCATAAAGCCTGAATTTCAGGTTTTTCACGCCGCCTTCCCCAAGCGCGGGAACCTCAAACTCTCCCAAACCGTAATCCTGCAATGCTTCAACATTTTCACTTAAAGGCACGGAAGCAACCAACGACCCTTCATTGGTTACGCGCAGTTCCACCCCGCCCTTAACTGCGGGAACGCCGCTTTCAATCCATTCAGCCTCGCCGGTATTGCTGAGCAAAACCCTGATTTTCACAGGCTTTCCCGCCTCAACCAAAGCCGTGCCGTTGTTCCTCACTTTCTCCCATCCGTTCCGCCCTAAAATTTCAATCCTGTAAAATTCCGAGTTAAGGCATTCCCGCGCGCACGATTCAGCCTCAAAGCCGCCGACGCAGTAATCTCTTTCAGCCGATGTTTTGCCGGCGCAGGCCGACTGGGCTTTAAAGCCATTTTTCCCACTTACATATTGCGGAAACAATTCATCATCAAGCAGTTTTCCCGCGTACTGGTTTTCACGCGTGAAAAACGCACCCACCTGCCTTTCATCTCTCCTGAAAGGAAGCTGCGGCGGGAAAAAACTTTTCAGTGCACCGACAACAGGCCTTTCCCCAAGCGTTTCCGGCTCAAGTATGCCCAAATCTGATTCGCCCTGCTTTCCTGCAAGCCACCAGTTCACCGCCCCCATAATGCGTGCACCCTTCAGTGCGTCAAGGAATTTCCCGTAATATTCCCGCTGCCCATCAATTGAGTGCCGGATGCCGTTGCTGTTCGCCTTTGTGTTGTACCCGTACTCAAGGAATACAAGCGGCTTTCCGGGAAAATAAAAATAATCCGCCGCCATCCCCGCATAGGCCTTCATCTCTTCAGCGCCCATTTCAGCGCCGCGCATTTCCGCGTCCATGTTCCAGCCCTCAAGGCCAAGAAAATCAAGGTGCTTCCTCCCGGCGCTCGCATCAATGTACGCCTTCTCGCACGCAAAATCCTTTCCGATGACAATGCCCTGCTTCGCGGTGAGAAGCGTTTCAGAATCCACCCCGCGTATGTTCAGCTTTTTCTCCCTCCATTTATGGCTGACGAAATCGCCCAAAAATCTCCTGTAATTGGCGGCCAAGGAGGATGAAGAATTGCAGTATTCGGAATCACTTAACCCGCGCACCGCAACATCCCCGGCCTTTTCAGGGAATATTTTTTCCTGCGAGTCCGAAGCCTTTTCAGCAGCGCTTTTCACCACAACGCTGGCCGAGCATTCCGCGCCGAAATAATTGTTGTTTATTTCCTTCATCCTCCATCCGACAGTGTAAACGCCTGCCTTTTCCGGCGCCACGGCCTTCACGCTGAAAGCCGCGGTTTCTCCAGCTCCAATATCTTTTTCAAGTGCCTCCGCAAAAAGGAGTGTTTTCGGGTTCGCGGCAACAAATTCCGCGGCATCGCCGATTGCGCGGGCAAAATAATACGGCTGGGAAAACACTTCCTTTACCCAGGTTTCTGGGCCAGTGTTTTTCATTTCAAAATTTATCCCGTACGTTTTTCCCGCCGACATTTCAGCCGGAATGTCGTGCGAAATGCATTCTGCATCATTGGATGGCCTGTACACTTCCAGTTTCCCGAGAAGCTTTTCGGCGTTTTCTATTGAGCCGTAATTCTGTTCAATCCAGCCGGCAAAATCCGCGTCAAGGCCTTCCCTGTAAAGGTTGTCGAAGCCGCCCAGATTGAGTTCATAGTGCCCGAGGCTCAGCTCATAATTTATTATCCCGTACGCGAGCACCTCTTCACGGCCGGCAATGCGGCATTCCTTAACGAAGTTGGCGGCCTCGAGGCCATCGTTCAAGGCGTCGCCCGCGTCAATGTAAATTATCGCCTTCAATCCGAGCCTCTTCACCTCATTCAGGAAAAAATCCGCCTTTTCGCAGTATCCGCTTTTTTGGTCCGCGCTGTTAAGTTTCCACGTGTCAAGGTATGTTGCAACGGTGTTGAAGCCGCTTGCCTTTGCCGCCTCAAGCAACCCTGAAATTTCCTTGCTTTCCAAGCCGTCAACATTTTTTAGGTTGGTGCCGAAAACGTAAAAATACCCGCCGTTTTCGCCGCGGAAATAGCCGTCCTCAACCCTTATCTTTCCCAATTCCTGAGGCTTTTCCTTTACTGGTCCTATTGGTGGCTGTTCCGCACGGTCAGGAAATAATATGAATACAAGCAGTGCCACAGCGAGCAATATAAGTACGCCAAGAATTATTTTTTTGCTGTTAAAAACAGCATGGTTTTTTGCGGAATCCATGTAAACAAAACCGCGCCTTACATTAAAAGCTTTCCTTGAGCTCTTCGCCGCGCCCGGCAGGCCATACTGCGCAATTCCTTAACCTTTCACATTCCCCACGGGCTTCAGGGAAAAAACCTTTTTGCTTATGCCTATTTCATCCATTGTCTTCACGACTTCGCTTATGTCCTTGTAAGCCATCCCCGCTTCCTCGGCAAGCCCCGCATAGGAAGCGCTTTTCACGTAAATGCCGCGCTCCTCCATTTCCTTCTGGAGCTGTTCGCCTTTCACGAGCCTTTTCGCCTTCATCCTGCTCATCGTCCTCCCTGAACCGTGCATCGTGCTCCCGAAAGTTTCAAGCATCGCCTTTTCCATGCCCACGCAAACATAGCTTCCAGTTTCCATTGAGCCGCCCACAATCACGGGCTGGCCCGTTTTCCTGAAAACCGGGGCAAGCTCTTCATGGCCGGGCCCGAAGCTCCGCGTGCTTCCCTTCCTGTGAACAACGAGCTTTTTCATTTTCCCTTTCACCGAATGCCTTTCCACCTTTGCGATGTTGTGCGCGACATCATAAACCAGATTCATCTCCATTTCCTCCGCTGTTTTGCGGAAAACCTTTTCAAAAACATTCCTCACATTGTGCGTGATTACCTGCCTGTTCGCGAAAGCGTTGTTCGCGGCGCACGCCATCGCGCCGTAATATTTTTTCCCCTCATCGCTTCCGAAAGGCGCGCATGCAAGCTCCCTGTCCCTCACTTTGAGGCCGTATTTTTCCATCACGGGCCCGAACTCTCTCAAATAATCAGTCGCAATCTGGTGTCCTGTGCCTCTGGAACCGCAGTGCACCATTATCATGACCTGCTCATTGCCCTGAACCCCGAACTTTTCCGCAACCGCTTCATCGTAAACGTTTTCCGCGTGCAGCACCTGCACCTCCAGATAATGGTTGCCGGAGCCTAAAGTTCCCAACTGGTTCATGCTCCTGCCGATCGCCTTTTCAGAAACATTTGCGGGCTCGGCGCCGTTAATGCGGCCTTTTTCCTCTATGTGCAAAATGTCTTTTTCCCAGGCGTAACCGTTTTCAACGCACCATTCAGCGCCCGAACTCATAACCTCAAGAACCTGCTTCCTCTGCAGGCTCAGGCTTCCCTTCACGCCAACGCCTGCAGGAACCTTTTCAAACAAATGATTCACTAGTTCCTTTATTTTCGGCCGCACTTCCTTGTAGGAAAGGTTTGTGGTGATAAGGCGCATGCCGCAGTTTATGTCAAAACCTATTCCTCCCGGGCTTATAACCCCTTCTTCAGGGTCAAAGGCCGCGATCCCGCCAACGGGAAAGCCGTAGCCCCAGTGCGCGTCAGGCATCGCCATCGCGTAATTCACGATGCCGGGAAGGCACGCAACGTTGGTGATTTGCTCAAACACGCCTTCATCCATCTGCTTCAGCAGGTTTTCAGTCGCAAAAATTCGCGCAGGCGCGTTCATGCCGCTTTTTTCCGACGCGGAAATTTCCCAGACATTTTTTGAAACGCCTTCAACCTTCATTTCCGTGTTAAGCTTCATCGCTTTTCCGCCGCTCATATGTCCACCACAACAGTCGCCTTGAAGCCTTTTTTCATGCCCTCAATTTTGAACAAATGCATTGTAATCGCCTTCACGTCATTGCGCAGGTTTTTTGCGCCGATTTTTTCAAGCGAATCCCCTGAACACTTCACCGAAGCGTCTCCCGGAAAAATTTTAACCTCAAACTTTTTGAACAGCAGCCCTTCAACATCTTTCACGTAAACAAGCTCTGAAAGGAAATTGTAGAGCAGCTCCTCATTCGTTTTGCCTTCAACCGAAAACTCTTTTTTTCCCGCGCCGCCGATTTTTTCGGGGTCGGCCATTGTTTCAGTGAGCGCCTTCCCGCACTCCGCGAACAGCCCTTCAAGCGTTTCCGCTTCCGCCTCAAAGGCGATGTCCGCGATGGCCACGTTTTCAAGGAACCTGTGCTTCATGCAATTATTTTAGTGCAAGAAGCTTTAATTATCTTTCAAAAAAAGATTTATTATGTAGAAGTAGTGTGCCTTTTTCCCGCAATTTTTAAAAAGCGCGCCGGAAAATTATTTCTTTTCCTTGAGCTCTATTTCCACGTGCACGTTTTCGGGTATTTCAACGCGCATCACGCGCCTCAAGGTTGTCTCATCCGCCTGAATGTCAATGATTCTTTTGTGCACGCGCATCTGCCACTTCTCATAACTTTCAGTCCCGCCGCCGCACGGCCCCTTCCTTGTCGGCACAACAAGCTTTTTCGTCGGCAAAGGAATTGTTCCGGAATGCTTCGCGCCGGTGCGTTCCGCAACTTCCTGGATTTTACCGCAGATTTCCTCAATACTGCCGTAATCCGGGGATGAAAGCTTTATCCTTGCCGTCTGCATTCCAACCACTAAAATGAATCAAATGAAAAAATTAAAAAAAATTTGGAACGCTGAGGAACTCATTTCCTCGGCGTCACTGAAAGAACTATTCCCGCCGCAACGGTCTGCCCCATGTCACGGATTGCAAACCTTCCCAGCTGAGGGAACTTCTTGAACTCCTCCAGGCAAACAGGCTTCAGGGGCTTTATTTTCACTATTGCCGCATCCCCTGTTTTCAGGAACTTCGGGTTCTCCTCCTTGACCTGCCCTGTTTTCGGGTCAAGCTTTTTCTGTATCTCCGTCACGGTGCAGCTGAGCTGCGCGGTGTGAAGGTGGAACACAGGAGTGTAACCCACAGGAATCGCGGTCGGGTGATTCAGGACAACAATCTGCGCAGTGAAATCCTCCGCAACCGTCGGCGGGTCATTCACATGCCCCACAACGTCGCCCCTTGCGACATCTTTTTTCTCAAGGCCTCTTACATTGAAGCCTATGTTGTCGCCCGGTTCGGCCTTTGGAAGCTGTTCGTGGTGCGCTTCAATTGTTTTGACTTCGCCCTGCTTTCCGGAAGGCATTATAATAATCTTGTCCCCGGGCTTCAAAACGCCGGTTTCAACCCTTCCGACAGGAACCGTTCCAACACCCTTGATGTTGTAAACATCCTGAATCGGCAGCCTCAAAGGCTTGCTTGTCGGCTTTTCAGGCGCTTTAAGTTCATCCAATGCCTGCACAAGTGTCGGCCCCTTGTTCCACGCCATTTTGCCGGAATTTTTGGCGACATTTTCGCCTTCCCACGATGAAATCGGAATGTACTTCACCTGGTCTTCCTTGTACCCTATTCCGCTGAGGAGCTTTTTCATGGCGTCCTGGATTTCCTTGAACTTTGATTCCTGATAACCGACCTCATCCATCTTGTTGATTGCGACAACAAGCTGTTTCAATCCCATGACCTGCGCAAGGAACGCGTGCTCTTTCGTCTGGGGCTGCGGCCCTTCCTTT
>DASRUO010000034.1:0-8516 GCA_035655375.1 archaeon
CGGGCGGAACCTCGGTGAAGGGACTGCTTGAAAGCCTCGGGAATTCCGGAAAAATTTTCAGCAACGTGAACGCATTCATGGCCGATGAAAGGCTTGTGCCGCCGGACAGCAGTGAAAGCAATTTCCGGCAGGCTGAAGCGCTTTTCTTTTCAAAGGCTCAGGGGATTCACGCGCACGCGTTTGGCACGAATAAAGGCATTGAAGAATACAATCGCGCCTTTCAGGCGGTGACCAGAGGCGTTCCGGATATTGCGGTTTTGGGGGTCGGGGAAGACGGGCACATAGCCTCGCTTTTCCCGCATCACGAAGCGCTTGAAAGCAATGAAAACGGATTCATTGCGGTGCACAACGCGCCAAAAAAGCCGGCTGAAAGGATTTCCCTTTCCCCAAAGGCCATTGCTTCGGCCCGCGAAGTGCTGCTGCTGTTCGCTTCAGAATCAAAAAAGGAGGCGTTTGAAAAATTTTCCGCCGAAAAAGTTTCCGCGAAAGATTGCCCGGCAAAAATTGCGCTTGCCGCGGAAAAAGTTTCGGCGCTTACGGCTTTCGGTGGTTCTGATGGAGGATAATTTCAGCTTCATAATCCTCGGCGCGACCGGAGATTTGGCGCAGAAAAAGCTTTTTCCAGCGGTGCACAACCTTGTCAGGGCGGGAAGGATAGGGAAAAACTTTTCAGTTGTGGCTGTCGCTAGGAAGGATATTTCAAGGGAAGAGTTCGCCGCACAAATAAGGGAAGGCATCGGGAAAAAACTGCACGGGGATTCATGGAAAACGCTTGAGGAACGCCTTTATTATTTCCAGCTTGACTTCAATGATGCTG
The DNA here is from genome assembly GCA_035655375.1 of archaeon. Classification (GTDB taxonomy): domain Archaea; phylum Iainarchaeota; class Iainarchaeia; order Iainarchaeales; family Iainarchaeaceae; genus DASRUO01. Next base: position 818 of record DASRUO010000034.1, read on the forward strand.
AAGGCTTTAAGGGGCTTGCAGATTTCATGGGCCAAATCGAAGCGCGGCACAACACCGGGTCCAACAGGCTCTTTTACTTAGCAACACTTCCGAACCATTTTGAAAGCATCGCGCGCAACCTCAAGAAATGCGGCCTCTCGAAATCCGGTGAAAACTGGTGCAAGGCTGTTTTTGAAAAGCCTTTCGGGCACGATGAGAAAAGCGCGAAAACGCTCAATAAGCAGATTCTTCAGGCCTTCAATGAAAGCCAGATTTACAGGATTGACCATTACCTCGGGAAAGAATTGGTGCAGAACATCGGCGTCGTGAGGTTCGCGAACATGATTTTCGCGCCGCTGTGGAACCGCAAAGGCATTGACCACGTGCAGATAAACCTTGTTGAAAACTTCGGCGTTGAAAGCCGCGGGGAATTTTACGACAATGAGGGCGCGCTCCGTGATGTATGCCAGAGCCATTTGCTCCAATTGCTCTGCCTCACAACAATGAATGTCCCTAAAAGGTTTGACGACAAGTGCATAAGGGATGAAAAGGTCAAGGTTTTGAAGGCGGTGAAAAAAATCAGCGCGAAAGACGTTGTGCTGGGCCAATATGCCGGCTATACGGGGGAAGAGGGCGTTAAGAAAGGCTCCAAAACGGAGACTTTTTTCGCGCTCAAGCTCTTCATTGGCAATGACACGTGGAAAGGTGTGCCTTTCTACCTCCGCTCGGGGAAAAACCTTGCGAAAAAGTTTTCATCAATCTACATACAATTCAAGAGGCCGAAGCACAGGCTGCTTGAAGGAAGGGAGATTGCGCCGAATTATATGGTTATACAGATTCAGCCCGATGACGGAATGCTCGTGCAACTGAACGGAAAGCTTCCCGGGGAGAAGATGCGCATTTCCCCCGTGAAAATGACTTTCTGCCACGAGTGCGCCTTCGGCCCGAACACGCCTGAAGCCTATGAAACGTTAATCCTTGACGCGCTCAACGGCAATCAGGAGGCCTTCATGCGCGCCGACGAAATAGAGCATTCCTGGAAAATAATTGACGCGCTTACCGGAAAAAATTTGCCCGTGCACGCCTATGATAAAGGCTCTTTCGGCCCGAAAGAGGCAGACGAGCTCATAAAAAAAGACGGGTACGAATGGTTCAACAAGATAGAAAACATGGTGCAGGGGCTTTAAGCGCCGCCTGCTTACGGCGTGACAGCTTACGCATGCAACGCCCAAAAAACAAAATTTTTGATTGCAGGGGGATGCGCACCTACAATTTCTTCAGGAATTCTATTGCAAGCCTTACCCCGAACCCCGAGCCGTCTTTCGGCATGTAATCGGTTGCCTCTTCCAGCATGCCGGTGCCGGCAATGTCTATGTGAATGAAAGGCGTGTTTTCCGTGAATTCGGCGAGGAAAGCCCCCCCATAAATGGTGCCGTTGTTGGGGCCTTTCCCTATTGACCTCAAAACCGCGCGCTCGCCCTTCACTTCCTCGCGGTATTCCTCGAACAATGGAAGCAGCCACACAAGCTCGTGCGTTTCAAGGCCCGCTTCAAGGATTTTTGCCTCAACTTTTTTATCTGCCGTGGAAACGATTCCGGCGCAGTAATGGCCCAATACCCTGACAACAGCGCCGGTAAGGGTTGAGTATTCAACTATGAGCGAAGGCCTGAAGGTTTTTGCGCCGTAGGATAAAACGTCCGCGAGCACAAGCCTCCCCTCAGCGTCAGTGTTCAGGTTTTCAACTGTCTTGCCGGAAAAAGACTTAATCACGTCGCCGGGCCTGAAGGCTTTTTCGCCTATGAGGTTTTCAACGCAGCCGATTATTCCAACAATATTTTTTTTCAGCTTCAGCTCCGCGGCACTTTTCATTATGCCCAGGACAGCGGCAGCCCCCGCCATGTCCATGCGCATGTCCTTCATTGAATCCTCAATCTTCAGGTTAAGGCCTCCTGAGTCGAAGCACACGCCTTTTCCCGCGAACATTGTTTTTTCCTTTGAGGAATGGTCCCCATTGTATTCAAGTATTATCACTCGCGGGCTTGTCGTTGAAGCCTGCGCCACGCCAAGCAAAAGCCCGAAACCTAACTTTTTGAGCTGCTTTTCCTGAAGCGCGGAAAATTTCATTTTGTGCTGCTGCGCAATCTTGCGCGCGGCTTTCTCCAGAAATTCAGGCGTCACGACGTCGCTGTTTTCCGACACGAGGTCGCGCACAATGAAAACGTTTTCGCATACAATGAGGGCTTCCCCAATCGCCTTGGAAAAATTTTTTGCTTCAACTGGGAAAGAAATTTCCCTGAGCCTGAAACTTTTATTCTCCGCCGCCTTGTATTTGTCAAAATCATAATTCGCGAGCGCGGCGCCCTCGGCAAGCGCGGCATATTCCGCGGCTGAAAGGCCTTTCACATTGAAGTGAATGCCTGAAATTTTTGAGGCGGAAGCGGTTTTGGATGCCCGCGCCGCGCCCCTCCTGAAATAATCGGTTTGCAGCTCCGCTTTTTTCCCCAAGCCCACAATGAAAGCGTTTTTTTCTGGAAGGTAAACGCATTGCAGCTTTTTGCCCGTGAAAGACTCCGGAACCCCTTCAAAGCCGCTTTTCTGCCCTTCAAAAATGAATGAAACGTTCATGAATTTTCCGGCTTTTTCAGGGAAAGAGATTTTCATGGGCATTAGTAAGAATTTGAAGCATTAGAATTTTAATGTGTTTTGGTGTGTTTTGCGCACCGGGCTGCAGGGGCGGCCGGGCTTATGCCAATTTTCAGCATTTTTAATGCAAAACGCGCGGGGATTCATTTAAAAACTTTGTCCGCTTTCTTTTCTTTTAATGGACCGCGACAAACTCATTGCAGCCGCATTGGTTGTATCGCTTATTTTCTTATTCGTGGCATTCGTTGGCGTGATAGGCGTTACCGGCCTGCTGCTAATTGTGACAAACTCTGACAATGCCGACAGTTCGCAGAATGTGCCTTTAATTGACGCTGTTGGAAGCGCTTCAGGCGGCACTAGCACTGCCGGCAGCGGCGGCTCCTCAACAGGCACTGGTAGCACTTCTGGCGGAAGCACTGTTACGCCAGTGTGCGGCGACGGTGAAGTTGAGGGCTCGGAACAATGCGAGGCAGACTCTGACTGCTCTTCAAGCCAGACGTGCAATACTGCCGCCTGCGAATGCGAGGATGTTTCCACAGAACCTGGCAATGAGCCCGAGCCGCAGCCTACGGGGCTCGCCAAACTTTCAAACATTTCCGTTGACAGCCTTTTGTTCTGGTGCGCGCAGGACTTCCAGGGAAAGAAGGGGCTTGCAGTAACCCAGATTGTGCTGAAAAACTCCGGCTCTTCTGATTTCACTTTCACCGGCAAGGTTGTTGTCAAGGCCGTCACGGGCGAAACCTCTGACCAGATTACCATAGCCTCGCTTAAAGACTTTTCAATCAAGGCCGGCAAGACCGAGAGGCTTTACATGAACAAGGCCTTAAGGACCGAGAAATACCTTTTCCTCGGCAACTCGGCTGAAACAATCGATATAACAATTGAGTTCGGCACCACGGGTTACACTGATTACAGCTACAAGCTCCGCGGGCAGGACTTTTCGGACGCGTTCTGCCAGTGAAATTTTTTTAGTTTACTGATATGCGCCAGCTTATTTTTGCCTGAACCCTTTTTGAATTTTTCACACAGGTTATGCCGGCGACGAGGCCACCGCCGTGAAGCACGCGTTCACTCTGGTTTCTTCCGGGAATTGCGCCCTGAAATCCACAAGTACCTTTTCCTCGTTCCACCACAGGCCGACAGATGTCGGCGTGTCAACGCCTGCGGGCGAAGTCGTTTTCCCGACGGCAATACAGACAGTTCCGTCAGAGACTTTTCCTATATAATTGCCCAAACCGTTGAGCTCCTGCGGTCTGCTGAAAAGCGTGCTGTCGCCGTTGCTCAAGTCGTTTTTGCCTGTAATCGCGCCGGAATTGCCAAGCGTTGCAATGCTTATTATGCCCTGCGATTCGCACGCGTTTGTTATTTTCACTTCCTTTCCCTGCGGCGGGTAGAAAACCGTTTCAAGCAGTATTTTTGTGCCTGAAGGCGCCGCTGAAGCCCTGTTGAAAGAGTAAGCGTTGTCGCCGCCGGAATTATTTGCCAGAGAACACTTTGCCTCACCCGCTGGAACAGATGAATATTTCCTGTCCTGCCCGATAAAGGATGGCAGCCTTGCCAATGTGTCAGCGTCAGCGCACACATCAGTGCCTGCTGAAACCGAAGCAGGAACATAGGCTATTTCCGTGAGCCTTGCAAAGCCAGGCGTTGAGCTTACAGGCGTGTTGTCTTCCGAAAATGAATACGCGGCTGAAATGCTTTTCCCGTTGCCTTCAGCTTTAATCACCGCGGGCACGGCAAAGGAAGGCGAGTAGCGCATCACAAGCCCAGACTCTTCGCTGCTTATGAGCAGGAGCCTTCCCGCCTTGTTGCGGCTTGTGTCAATGAATGAATCGTTTTTTTCAACCCTTACCTTTACAAGTGGGACACTATCAGAGGTGATTTTGATTGTCGTGACAAGCTTTGCCGCATCTGTTCCGCCTGGAGCGAACAACTGAATCACGTCATTTTGCGTTGCGGGCTCAAAGCCGGTGCCGTAACCAATCCTGTGGATGCCTGACTCATGGGCTTGCGGCGAGTTTGTTGTCGTGCCCATTGTGCCGTCTATCGGGAGGTAGTAAAGCAGGTTAGCCGGAACTGTGCCGGTTTTTTCAAGGTTAACTTGTATCTCCGCAAGCGGCTCCTTCACTTCATTGAAAAAGTTCCAGTCCTTGTTTTCAGTAAATTCAAAGTCGAATGAAACCCTGTAAAGGCCGGGGTCGCTTAAGGCGTACTCGTTCACCTTTGCGCCGCCGTTCAGGCTGAAAGTGAGCCTGTCGTGCTGTGAAAAGTACGCGTGCCAGCCTTTTCCATTAGTGCCGACGGCGTCCTTGTAGCCCAAAAGCCTTGCCTCATCGCTGAAAAACTGGCTGTCAAAATAATTGTACAGGTCCTGCCTGAAATCATCGGAGAAACCGTCCTTCATCAGGAAAGCGTTGAAAGGCCTTGCGGCGTTCGCCGCGCCCGTGAAATCGCCCTGCTCAGCCAGCGCCTTTATCGCGTTGAGCTTTTTCATCATCATTATTGAAAACTGCAGCGAGTCGCACACGGTGTTTGCTGAGCCGTCGGCTTTCGGCTCGCACTCGTTCGCGGCAATTGATGCGGCGCGCCAGTCGTATTTCACATGCGGGTCCGCATCAGCGCCGGTCAATGCCAAGGCATCTGGAGAGGAAATCGCGTTCCCCTGCAGGTCGCGGCATATGCCTACGGCGCCGACATTGAATTCAAGCATGTACTTTTCCTTGTCAACCCATAAAATGTTCAGCTTGGCTTCCTCCGGGTCACCTTCGGTTTCCTCCACAATGCTTGTGCTCGCAATAACCTTGTTGGTGGGGAGCGAAACGCTGAACTCAGCATTGGAGTAAGAGCTTACAGGGCCTGCCTCAACAAGGTTGCCGTTGAATTTTATTGCCTTAAGCTTGTAAACGGGGTTGCTCGCGTTTTCCGAAGCCGGAATTGAGGGCAGCACTGAAGCCATGTCAAACTCTCTTGAAGGAACGGAAGCGTCAACAACAACTGTCTGCTCGGCGCTTTCCTGCGTGAGCAAAGTTTGCGGCCCCAGCTGTTCGTTTACAAGGAAATCTTCCACAAGCTGGGTTGAATTGTTGAAGTCTGTGCCGATTCTCGCGAAATCGCTTTTATAGTAAGGGCCATAGCCGACAAAGCCCGAAATAATATACGTGTAATCGCCGGCAACGGAAGGCGTGAATCGGGCAAGGCCTGAACGGTTTGTGGAAGTATCAAGTGTATTGTTCAGCGTCAAATCAGCCACATTGCTGCAGCTTCCGATATTGTGGAAAGCCGCACTTGCAATCTGGTTGTCAGGAGGCGCATCTCCCGGCGCGTAAATGTCCAGCGAGAAAACAAATTGCTCATCGCCAGGCGGCGTTGAATCCGTGCATACCTGCGCGTAAAGAGCCTGCCCGGCACTTGAAACCGTGAATGTGCCTGTTTTGCTGTAAGGCGTTACCGCCTGCGCCTCAATCTTGAACCTTATTTCCTGTTCGGGGTATGAAACGCGCATCACGCTGGTTTTCGGCTCTGAAAGGAAGCCTAAAGTGTCAATGTAGGTTACTTTCACCGCAACGTCTTTTTCCGTTGGCGAAACATTCGGAACGTTTGCGGAAACGCTCTGGATGAGCGTAATTTTTTCGCCTGCCTTTACAACCACGTTCTGGTCGAAATTTGTGAAAGAGCACGAAATCAGGCCGCCGGATGCGTTGCAGTCGCCGGCAGGCTCAACCTTCAAAATTTTCACGTCAATGCCGCCTGTGTTTGTTATGTCCCACAAAATTTCGCCCTGCCCTGATTCGTCGTCATAACTGTTGTTTTTCACCCCAAGCGCGTAAATGTCCGCCTGCGCGTTCACGTCAATCTGCGGTATTCCCACACGGACCTCGACGTTTTTGTAAAAGGTCCACTCCATGTTTGCGGAAGCGAGGTTTTTCGCGTAATCAATCCTCATGTTGATTATCCCGGGCGCGTTGAAAGTGGCGACGTCAAAATCCGCCTGAACGCCTAAAACCCTGCTGCCGCCGTCACAGGCTTCGCCGTCAACGGCCCTGTAATTGCCGGCAATCTCGGTTTCAGCGCCATCTCCGGCGATGTTCATGACCCTTACAGCCACGTTGGTGTTAGCGCTGATGCCGTCAACGCACTGCGCAACAAAGCTCCCGATGTCTTTAATCTGCATCGTGGAGCCCGGCGCGACAACGTACACTAAAGTTGTTCCATCGCTTTGCTTCGGCACCGGAATGGAAGTGCCAGCAAAATCAATTTGCATTGTCGCCACAATGTCGTCAGGGAAATACCAGCAGTGCCCTCCGGCAGCGAAAACAGCGCCGGAATTCAGCAGCACGGCCAAAGCAATCAATGCAACAAATATATGCTTTTTCATTGTTTGCCGCCCCCTGAATTTTTGGCTTTTTTATAATATATAAGTGCGCCAGCAGCCAGAATCACAAGCAGAACCAGCGCTATGGCGGCAATGTCCGGCGCATTAAAGCCCTGCCCTTCATCAATTCTGACAGGCTGCCTTGACTCGCACACGCCCCTGCAACAGCCACCTTCAAAGCCTTCAACAATGTCGCCGCTGCACACCTGCCCTTCAGAGCATATAATCCCGCCCGAATCATTGCATGAAGGCGCCGCCCCTGCCGCGGCTGAAAAGTCAAGCTCCTTATTGAACTGGCTTTTGTTCCTGAAATCGTCCACCAAAAGCAGGTGTTTTGATTCATTAACTCTTACGGAATCGCTGAAGCATTCCTTATTTTCAATTCTTGAAGAGCGCACTTTAGAGTTTGAGCCTTTATCAACAAGGGTGTAAAGGATGTCGAGGCTTTCAGGGTTTTTTCCGGCGCCAAAGCCGCACACTTCCAATGAAAAAATTCCTGAAGCCGCGTTGTAGGAATATTCAACATCAATCCTTCCGCCGGCTGCGGGCCCCTTGATTTCTTCCCCCGCGCCTTCAACGTCAAAGCAGTACAAATCCATTTCAGTGCCCCCCTTTTCAACCGAGGAGCACACTGTGAAAGAACTGTAATCGCCCTGCGGCGTGAAAGCGAATTCGAAAGGCCTTGAGCCTTCCGAAAATTTCAGC
>DASRUO010000035.1:0-6078 GCA_035655375.1 archaeon
GAAGACGAGATAACTAATTCTATTAAATCGGGCGTAAATCTTATTGGGACAATTTCCCAAGGAAGAGAAGGGGAAATAAGTAAGGGTGACACTTTAAGCGCACTACAAATCGCGAAGCGTTCAAACGCACTTTCTGGAGATCAAGTCTGTGTATCGCTTGGCAAATATGCTAACACAGGAGACTGGACAACGATTAAAAAAGGGGCGGAATACATTTCAAATTCCAATCAGGCTTATTCCTTCAAATATATTTGTGACCGGGCAAACCTTCTGGAAAAATCAATTAAGGATTGGAAAGACCCTGATTTAACCGTGCAGGCGTTAAGCCAGTGTGATTTCAACAAAACAGCCACAACCAGGTACTGTGTTGCGGTTTTAACTGAAAAACACGCGTATTACCCTCAATGGAACGGCCTTGCGGGCAGCCTTTCAAATATTTTCTTCGTATTTTTGTTAATAATATTTTTAATATTGCCATTTGGCATATCGGCATACATCATTTTCATTTCTAAAAAAACAGCAATAAAAGCAATGTATGGGGCAAAAATACTGCCATATTTATTGTTTTTGGCGGTGGCGTTCAGATTAATGCCTGCTGATTTTTCTTTTGCGATATTACTTGAACCGGTACTTAGTTTGGGTGGAGTGTTATATTCACATAAAATAAATGAATCGAATAAAGTGAAGGACTTGGCAGTAATTGTTTTAGCACTGGAGGTTTTGGCATTTATAGTTATATTTTTACTGCAAAATTTATCTTTTTAGTACAATATTTCGTTTGCAAATTTATAGCTGATAAAAGTATTCGCCCTTCTTTTTCTGCTCCTTGTCAAGCTGCGAATCAAGCTTGTTCGCGCGCGGCCTTCCGGATTCAGGGTCGCGGCGAAAACTTATGCCCATTCCGCGCAGGAAAGTATTCATGCCCTCATGCATTGAAAGGGCCTTGCCCGCAAAGCCTTTCACCGAGGGCTCGCCGCTGAAAATTATTAATCTGTCGCTCACGTAATCCTGGAACAAAATGTCATGGTCAACAACCATGCAGATTTTGTTTTTGGAATCAACAACCGAGCGGATGGCGTCAGCCATATTGAGACGGTCTTCCACATCAACAAATGCCGTTGGCTCGTCAAGAAGGATCAAATCCGCATTGTTGCGCGCGAGCGCCATTGAAACGGCTATTTTCTGCAGCTCGCCGCCGCTTAATTCCTCGAGTGAATGGTTTTCAAGTTCCGTAATTGATAAACGCCTGTCGATTTCGTTTTTGAAAACGGTTCTGTCAATATCCTGCTTGTCAATGAATTCGCCGACCGTGAGGCCTTTTTCAGGGGTTAAATATTGGGGCTTGAAGGAAACCTTTAAAGGCAAATCTATTTTGCCTGAATCCGGCTTTTCGGCGCCTGCAAGCATTTTCACGAAAGTGGTTTTCCCGATTGCGTTGGGGCCGAGAACGCCTAAAACCTCTGCTTCGCGCAAATCGCCGGCCTCGGTTTCAAGGGAGAAGCCTGAAAACTTTTTCTTCAATGCGAGATATTCGGCCGCGACCTTTTTCTTCCTGTAATCTGTTGAAGGCTTGACCTCAAACTTTAATTCCTTTTTCCTGAAGCGCAGGTTTTCATCCTTGATGAAGCCCTCCAAAAATTCGTTGATGCCATTGCGCACACTTTTCGGCTTTGAGACGATGCCGTAAACCGATTTTTTCCCGTAAAGCACGTGCACGTAATCGCTCAGATAATCCAGCACCGCCAAATCGTGCTCTATGACCATCACGCTTTTCCCCTCTGAAGCGATGGAGCGCAAAAATTTTGCGGCATTAAGCCTTTCACGCACATCCAAGTAAGAGGTGGGCTCGTCAAAGGCGTAAAAGTCCGCGTCCTTTAATCCGGCAGCCGCGATTGCGACGCGCTGGAGCTCACCGCCGCTTAAATCCGCGATGTTTCTCTCAAGGATTTTTTCAATGCCGAGAGAGGAAGAAATTTCGCTTAACTTTCCCCTTTCATCCGCTTTTTCAAGCAGTGCGCTTACTTTTCCCTTGAAAACTTGCGGAATCTGCGTGATGTTCTGCGGCTTGAAGGAAACTTTCACTTTTTTTTCCTTGAGCTCGTAGAAAAAGTCCTGCAGTTCCTTTCCCCTGAAAAAATTTATCGCGTCATCATACGTTGCCCCATTCGCAAAATTGCCGAGGTTCGGGACTAATTGCCCGGAAAGGATTTTCAGGATTGTGCTTTTCCCTATGCCGTTCCTGCCGATGAGGCCGACAATGCTGCCTTTCCTAACATTTGGAAGCCTGTAAAACCTGAAGGCGTTCTGGCCGAAGCGGTGCACAGGATTTTCTTTCAGTTCCTGAACGGTGTTTTCAATGTAAATGCAGTCCACGGGGCATTTAATTACGCAGATGTTGCAGCCGATGCATAATTCCTCGCTTATTATGGGCTTGTTGGAGGCTTCATCAAGGATTATGCATTCCTTTCCCGCACGGTTTACCGGGCAGACGTTGCCGCATATGTAATTGCACCCGTCGCCGTTGATGCACCTGTCCTTTTCCAATACAGCTATTCTAGGCATAAACCCAACTTGAATATTTATAATCCATCCCCGCAGGGGATGTGTTGACGTATGCGCACCCAACAGCCGCAACTGTTGTGGTGCACCTGTCCTTTTCCAATACCGCAATCCTTGGTATACCCAAAGAATGGGGATTCTAACCATTTAAAACCTTTATCGCAGAAATTAGGTCATGAAAGTCTTGAAGCTTGACCGCAAGGAAAACTTCATTGAAATAATGCCTGATTCGCTTGATGACTTGTGGCACGTTGAAAAGCTCGTGGAGAAAGGCGACCTTGTCAGCGGAAGCTCCGAGCGGAAAATCAAGCCGAAAACGGAGGGGGAAAAAGCTTACAGGCAGAAAATTTTCGTGGAACTGGAGGTTGAAAAAATCGAATTCCACGAGGAAACGGGCCAGCTCAGGATTTTGGGCGTTGTTGTTTTTGCGAAGCCCGAGGAACTTGTTGAACTGAAATCGCACCACACGATAGAGGTTGAGCCGGGCACGAGGCTGAAAATTTCCAAGAAAGCGCTGAAAAATTACCACATTGAAAGGCTCGAAAAGGCGAAAAACGCTTCCGGAAGGGAAAAGCTTCTCCTTGTTGTAATGGATGACGAGGAAGCGGAACTCGCATTCCTCAAGGACTCCGGAATGCAGGGCAAGGCGAAAATCCTCGCAAAAAAGGAAGGCAAAATGTTCCAGCAAAGCAAAAAAGAAAACACTTATTTCGAGGAACTGTTCAAAAAAATGGATGAACTCAAAGCCCAAAGAATAGTGGTTGCAGGCCCGGGATTTGAAAGGCAGAATTTTGAAAAATTCCTGAAAGAAAAAAACCTGAAAATTCCGGTGCTTTTCGAATCCACGAACTCGGTTGGGATAACCGGCCTAAATGAACTCATCAAAAGCGGAAAAATAGACGAATTTATCCAAGACTTCCAGTCAGCTGAAGAAGCAAAAATTGCGGAAAAGGTTTTTGTGAACCTTGCAACAAACCAGCTTGCCGCAGTGGGAATGAAAGAAGTGAAGGAGGCGATTGAAGCCGGCGCTGTTGAAGAGCTTGTAGTGGAGGAAAAATTTTTGGCCGAAAACCGGAGTGAGGTGGAGGAACTGCTTGACAAGGCGGAACAGCTGAAGGGCAAAATACACTTCATTTCATGGAAAAGCGAGGCGGGCAAAAAAATCTCGGGAATTGGCGGGGTTGCGGCGATACTCCGATATAAAATGAAGTGGTGAAATAAATTCATTTATTTCCAGCGCCTGAATATTCTGGAAAGCACACTTGAAACAGGGTTTGGTTTTCTTTTCCCTGAAAGCGTATCCACAACCCTCACAAAGCTTTTGGATGGCTCAACAACAGCCACACTGCCGGATGAACGGGCAACCCTCTGCCTTTCAAGCTCCGAGTCAACGGTTTTCCTGAATTTAGCATCATGAATTAAGGCTTCTGAAATCTTTTCGGTCTTGGCTGAATCGAGGCCCTTAAAGCCGTTTAATACAAATACAAGCCCGCCCTCCCTTGAAGCCCGGACATTTTTTTCAACTGTGGGGGCAAGATTTTTCAGTGCCAGCTCAAGGCCTTTGGAATCGTTTTTCTCGAAATATGGCTGCAGTTGTTCATGATAGCCTACTAAAAAGCGTGATGCCACGGAACTCTCAAAATCTGTGAGCCGCCTGCCGAAAACCGCTTTATCATTCTTTGACAGGAAAGAGAAAACACGTTCCTCGAATGAAGGCATACAAAAAGAAATGCGCCGCAGTATTAAAAATTATCATTTAATCTTCTGCTCGAACCATTCAACCCTTTTCTTTTCAACCAGTTCCTTGATGCGCTTCTGCTTTTCCGAGAGCTGTGAAGAGGCTGCCTTGAATTCCGCGAAAACTATTTTATCTTCCTCGAAAACGATGCCGTCAATCGGGTTGCCGAGGAAACGGAAATTTTCCGCGTTGAAAGGGAATTCTTTCGTGAACGGAATGAATTGCTCGGTGAGCTTCCCGTACTTAACCGATTGCGACTGCTTTGAAAATGCTAATTCCTGAAGCCTTGATTCGAGCGAGGCAAGCCTTGAAAGCAGGAAAAGCACGAGAAGCAAAAGCAGGAAAGCGGCAAGCGCTACAGCGTAGAAAATGAAATCGGCCATGGAAAAATATTGGGTGAACAGGTATTAAAAGTTTTGGAAGTGGCGCCTAATAATATTTTGTTCCTTCGCCGGTGAGCGTGACAATCTGGTAATTGGACTTTTTCTCCCTCAAGGCCGCGAGGATTGCCATGTGCTCCTTGCCGGAGCCGCTTATGAGTGAAACCGCTATTTCGCCTTCGGGGAGCTTGCCCTTGATTTCTTCCTTGATTACCTCAAAGCCGGCGCGGTTATTCATCAGGATCCATTCGCATTCCTTCGGGGGCGCGAAGTTTTCCTTGCCCCATTCATTGGAAATGAGCACTATCTTGTCCCACTGTTCCTCGGAAATGAGCCTCGCCACATGCCCCCAGGTGCCTTTGCCGACACCTAAAACTGCCAGAAAGATTTTGCCCATAAATTATAATATATATAATAATATTTATATATGGGGGCGTTTTTCCGGCTGAAAAATGCGCTTCTGGAGGCTTATTCGTAAAAGGTTTTGGCATTGCCCAAAAGCTCCAGAAACTTGGAAGCCTTTTCCGTGGGGCTGTAAAACTCTTTCTGGATGTTTTTCGGCTTGAAAACAAGGCCCGCCGTTTGCAGCGCTGAAACAACCAGCCGCAAATCCTCAGGGTCGATGCTGTTGTGCTCGGAAGCGAGCTCGGAAATGGCTTTCGGCCCGGCAATGATTGAACGCAAAACATTCATGAACAGGGCGGAGCCGGAAATGTGATAGCATGCCGGATTCTGCTCGAAAAAATAGGCCAATAAATCCGCGGGGGTCTGTGGCATAGCAAGAAAACGCTGAAATGCAATAAAAGCTTTTCCGCTTAGTAAAATCCTTAATGAACGCGAAAATGCTGCAGTACTGCAGGAGCATTGCGGAAGCCGTGGATGAAGGCAGGATTAAGGACGGGAAAACGCTTAATGCGCTGAAGCTTAAGGAAGGGAAGCGCCTTGGCCTTGAAAGGCTGCCCTCAAACCCGGACATTCTCGCGAACCTCCAGAAACATTCTCTGAAGCTCAGGGAAATCCTTTCAATAAAGCCGCTGCGCACGCTTTCAGGAGTGGCGCCCGTGGCGATAATGACAAAACCCATAAGCTGCCCCCACGGCACTTGCATTTACTGCCCGGGCGGGCCTGAAAGCTTTTTCGGCTCGGTGCCGCAATCCTATACAGGGCATGAGCCAGCCACGATGCGTGCAATAAGCAACAATTTTGATTCATACCTTCAGGCGATGAACAGGATTTCGCAGTATTATGCCACCGCGCACAACCCTGAAAAGCTGGAACTCATAATAATGGGCGGAACCTTCCCGAGCTTTCCGCGCGAATACAGGGAAGAATTCGTTTCATGCGCGTTTCAGGCGGCAAACGATTTTTCGGAAATGTTTTTTGAAGGCAACGGATTCAGCC
>DASRUO010000036.1:0-6675 GCA_035655375.1 archaeon
ATATGGAAGACAATGATGAGGGCAGGAAGAAAATCGCGCAGTTTGTCGCGCAGGAAGTTACCAATGACGGAAAAATTCCGCACTTTTCAACTGAAGCCGTTGAGGAAATAATTTTCGAGGCGCGGAGGCGTTCAGGCCGCAAAAACAAGTTAACCTTAAAGCTCCGCGATTTGGGCGGCCTCATAAGGGCCGCGGGCGACATCGCGAAGGAGAAGGGGCACGCCCTCGTAATTTCCCAGGACATTTTCGAGGCGAAAATGACCGCCCGGACTTTAGAGCAGCAGATGGCCGGAAAAATAATCGCGGAGAAAAAGGATTACGAGGTTTACCTTGTGGAGGGTTCCGCCATAGGGCGCGTGAACGGCCTTGCGGTGATGGCCGACGGCGACGCCGGCCTCGTGATGCCGATTGAGGCCGAGGTTGCGCCCGCGCAGTCTTCAAGCGAGGGCAAAATCATCGCCACGGGAAAGCTTGGCGAGATTGCGAAGGAAGCGGTGCAGAACGTTTCCGCAATCATAAAAAAACTTTCAGGCAAGGACATTTCAAGGTATGATTTGCACATCCAGTTCCTGCAGTCTTATTCCGGCGTTGAAGGCGATTCCGCTTCCGTGAGCGTCGCCACCGCGGTTGTTTCAGCCATTGAGGGCATTCCGGTGAGGCAGGACATTGCAATGACCGGCTCCTTGAGTGTGCGCGGCGAGGTCATGCCCGTGGGCGGGGTAAGCTCGAAGATTTCCGCGGCAATCAAGGCAGGCCTGAAAGAAGTGGTTATTCCCAAATCAAATTTTCCGGACGTTGTTTTAAGCAAGGATGAATCAGGAAAAATCAAAATCATCCCCGTTTCAACGCTTTCGGAAGTGCTTGATTACGCGTTCATCAAGAGCGACAAGAAAACAAGGCTCCTCACGAGCCTGAACAAGCTGCTCTCCTCATCGCTTCCGAGGTTTTTGAAGGGCGGGCCGAAAAAAATTGCGCTGTGATTTCAGCCCAGCAGCACTTTCCCTTCGCTTAAAACAAATTCGCCGCTTTTCAGCTTCACGGTTTTCTTTGTTTTGTTGTCCACGTATTCAATCTCTTTTTTCTTCGGCTCGATGGATTCCACGAGGCCGACCCATTTTCCGTCCCTGGCGTAAACCGGCAAACCAATGAGGAGCTTCGTGATTTTTTTCCTGAGGTCAAGGATTTTTGAAACCCTGTAAGCAACGAGCCCGAAAACAAAGCCTGCCAAAACGTTCAGCCCGAACCAGGTTATGTCAGCGTAAGGCTCGCCTATGAGGACTTTCCTTCCGGCTTCAAGAATAATCCAGAGAATGAAAATTGCGGACCCGGACATAAAGTATTTCCTGATATAATAAGCTTTTTTCAGCTGCACCGCGTCAATGCTTTTCGCCGCAACGAATGAAATTCCGGTGAGCGTCAAGAATAAAAGCAGCTGCCCGATGGCATTCAAAACCCTGAAGAAAGGCTCGCGCACGTCAACAGAGTACTGCGCATACGTTGCGTAAATCCCGAGGATGAACAAAAGAATTGTCATCAGGTAAAACGGGAAGCTGACCCTCTGCAGCGAAAGGCTTTTCGTTACGCTGTTCACCGCGCCCACAATCCTGGCTTCAATGCCGGTGCCTTTCAGCACAAGGTATGTGCCGACAACAAGGAGCATGCTCTGGAAGAAGAGCTTTTCAGCGCCGGCGAACGCGAGTATTCCCCATAAAAGCACCACAATGCCGGGCACCAGTATAAAGGTTCTCCCGATGTCAGGGTCGTTCAGCGCCTGCTTGATGGTGTAATAAGTGCTTTCAACCTCCGAGGCCTGCTTCACAATAATGGTTTCTTTCGAGATGATGGGCGCGCGGCTCTGCAAAATGGGGATTGTCTGGTCGTCTTCCGCGCCGTCGGTTACAAGCACTATTCCGGTTGCGGGAAACTTTTCAAGCACGGCGTCCAGCTGCTCGGAAATCTTCCTGTCAGATTCAAAGCCCGTCTTTCCGTAGCCTGTGAGCACCGCTATTTCCGCGTTTGCAACGCCTTTGACCTCGTCAAACTTTTTCACCGCCCCGAAAATCGCGTTTGAATCCGAATCTGTGGGGTCCTGCAAAGCGAGCTTTGCGGCGGCCCTGATGCATTTCTCCCTACCTATCACGGGGCCCTCAACATTGGCCTTTTTGCCCAGGTCATTGTCCCTGTCAACGCACACAACCAAGAGGCTCTCGTTTTTGCCTTCCTTCATGCCAACAACCTTTTTTTTAATAATATACAATACATCTTTTCTATATAAAAGAATTAATTGTGTTAGGGTTGGTTGCTTGAAGGCCGAAAACGTCAAATCCCTCGCTTTTCTCGCGGTTTTTGCCGTGGTGATTTTCGCTCTTTTCCTGCTTATCCAGAACACTTCCCTGATTACGGGAAACCTGTGGTGGATTGCCCCCGCATTGGCTGTTTTATTCCTTGTTTCAAGGTATGACTATATTCTCCAGCTCAAGGACTATGAGAGGGCCGTCATTTTCAGGTTCGGCAAAGTCAATCGTGTCGGAGGGCCGGGCTGGGCAGTGCTTTTCCCGCCGCTTGAATCTTTCGAGCATGTGGATTTGCGCACAAAGGTCATTGATGTCCCGAGGCAGGACATCATCACCAAAGACAACATTGAGGTGAACATTGACGCTGTCATTTACCTCAAAGTCAACAAGGACAACGCTTCAGTAATCAACAGCATTGTGGAGGTCGAGGACTACGTCAAGGCTTCACAGCTCCTGATTCTTTCAGTGCTGAGGGACAAGGCCGGCTCAATGACAATGGCTGAGCTCATTTCAAATGTCGAGGATTTGAACAAGGCCATAAAGGAAGAGCTTGAAAGGGTTTCAAAAAAATGGGGCATAGGCGTTGAGGAGGCCGCGATAAAAGACATCAATATTCCGAAGACTGTCCTTGAAGCGATGCACGAGCAAAAAGCCGCGGTGCAGAGAAAGCTCGCGCGCATAGAGCTTGCGGAAGCATCAAAAGCCGAAATCAACGCGATAAAGGAGGCTGCCGAGAATTTGAGCGACAAAACCGTTGCGTACTATTACATCAAGGCGCTTGAAAAACTTGGGGAAGGCAAGAGAACGAAATTCATTTTCCCCATGGAATTGTCAAGGCTCGCGGAAACCATTTCCGGCAGCAAAGCTTCCGATGAACAGCTTGAATCGCTGATGAAAAAATACCTGCCCCTGGTTAAAGAGCTCGCAAAGAAAGGGAAGAAAGGAAAATAAGCCGCGGATTTCCGCACTTTAACCCCGATTATTCCCAAGGTTTCAAGCAGCAAAAAACTTTTTTTATTTCAGGAACCCTTTCGCTTTCAGCAATTCCGCGTTCAGAATCCCGCCGCCCGCCGCCCCACGCACGGTGTTGTGGCTCAACCCCACAAACCTGTAATCAAGCGCGTTGCATTCCCTAAGCCTTCCGACAGTTACAGCCATCGCCTTGTCACTGTTCCTGTCAAGCCTCGGCTGCGGCCGGTTTTCCTCTTCCCTGAAAATTATAGGCTTTTCCGGCGCGAATGGAAGCTTCAGCTTCTGCGGCTCCGCCGAAAAATTGCGCCAGATATTGATTATTTCCTCGCGCGAAGGCTTTTTTCCCTTAAACTTGAGGCTCACGCACGCGATATGCCCGTCAATCACGGGAACGCGGTTGCAGTGCGCTGAAATCGCCATGGATTTATCGTAAACGATTTTCCCGCCCTCAACTTTCCCGAAAATTTTCTGCGGCTCCAGCTCGGATTTTTCCTCTTCGCCGCCTATAAAGGGGACAACATTGTCGATGATGTCAAAAGATGAAACGCCCGGAAAGCCCGCGCCGGAAACCGCCTGCATTGTCGCAATGATTGCTTTTTCAATCGCAAAGCCCGCTTCCCGCAGTGCGTGCATAGGAGTTATGTAACTCTGCAGGCTGCAGTTCGGCTTCACCACTATGAAGCCTTTCTTCCAGCCGCGGCTTTTCTGCTGCAAAGGCAAAATTTCAAGGTGCCTTGAATTTATTTCAGGTATAATCATCGGCACATCAGGAGTGTGCCTGTGCGCTGAAGCGTTTGAAACCACGGGCAAACCGATTGAAGCGTATTTTTCCTCAAGCCCCGCAATGAGCTTTTTGTCCATTTCAAGCGCAGAGAAAACGAAATCGCATTTCCCGAGCGCTTTTTCAGCGAGGTTCGCGTCTTCAACAATAAGCCCTCCCGCGGCTTCAGGCACACCAGATTCCATATGCCATCTGCCTTTCACGGCTTCCGAATATTTTTTTCCGGCTGAATTCGGGGAGGCAGCAACGTACGAGAGCTCGAACCACGGATGGCTTTCAAGCAGCCTCACGTAATTCTGCCCCACCATTCCGGTTGCGCCCAAAACGCCTGCCCTGATTTTACCCATTTTCACGCCTCAATGAATTCCTTGTGGATTGCCCTCACGGCTTTCACCGCGTCCTTATTCCTTACAAGCGCCGAAATGTTTATTTCACCCGCGCCCTGCGAAATCAGCTCAATGTTCACGCCTTTCCGCGCAAGGCAGGAGAAAATTTTCGCGGCAATGCCTTTGGCGCCCTTCATTCCCTCGCCCACAACCCCTATCAATGCGAGGCCTTTCTGTGCGCTGATTATTTCAGTCTGGGAATTCGCGGCGCGCAGCTTTTCAATAACCGTGCCGGCAATTTTTTCATCCACCGCGAAGGAAACCGCGGTCTGGCTTGAGGCAATCATTTCAACCTTGTACTGCTCCGAATCAATCGCGTGGAAAACTTTTTCCATAAACTCCGGCGTTATTACCCTGTTCTGGTTTGCAATGGTTATCGCGGCAAGGTGTTCCTTCATTGCAACGCTTTTCATGATTTTTTCGTGCCTCGTTTTTTTCCCTGAAACTATCGTTCCTTTATCCAGCGGCCTGAAAACGTTTTTCAGCTCCAGGGGAATTCCTTTAGCCCTTATGGGGATGACGGTTTTCGGGTGCACGATTTTCGCGCCGATATATCCAAGCTCTTCGGCTTCCTCATAGCTCAATCCGCGGATTTTTTCGGCTTTGCCCACAATCTCCGGGTTGGCTGTCATGAATCCGTCCACGTCCTTCCAGAACTCGATTCTGCCCGCGCCGATGCATGCGGCAACGACGCCGGCGCTGTAATCAGTGCCGCCCCTGCCGAAAGTTTTCACGTTGCCTTTTGCGTCAACGCCGTAATAGCCCGCGACAATCGGCACGCTTTTCCCCATCGCGGGCAAAAGCCTTTTCCTCAGGTTTTTGCGCGTTTCATGCATTTCAGCCACAGCCGCCTTGAAGGGGCCTGAAGCCCTTATGCCTGCTTTTTCAGCGTCAAAAACTTCCGCTTTGACGCCAACATCCTCGAGGTAAGCTTTCAGCACAAACGGCGAAAGCCTTTCCCCGAAGCTCATAATCATGTCTTCAGTTCGGTCACTGAGTTCCTTAAGATAATGCGCGCCGTAAAGAAACCTTTTCAGCACCTCAAGCTTTCCCGAAATTTCCTTTTCGGTTTTCAGCCTGTTTTTTTCCGGCAAATGCGCAAGGTATTTGAAATGCCTTTCCTTCAGTTCTGCGACTGTTTTCCCAATCTGCTTTTCTCCCTGAAAGCATTTTTTCGCGTCCTCAATTAAAAGGTCTGTGACGCCGTAAAGCGCTGAAATAACGACAACAACCTTTTCCTTACCCGCAATTTTCGCCTTTATTATTTCCGCGACCCTGTGAAACGCTTTCTCGTCGCGCAGTATTCCGCCGCCGATTTTCATCACAACCTTCATTTTCATTCGCCCCAATTGAATTCTTTTCCGCGCCTTTCGCCGGCAATGAGTTTTGCCGCCTCAATCACATCAGCGACAACCGCGCTCGCCGTGGCGTCCATGCCCGCGCCTTTGCCCACGAAAAGCACTTCTCCAGAAAAATCGCCTTTCACGAGAACGGCGTTGACTTCATTGTCAACGTTCGCGAGGTAATGGCTTAAGGGAATTTTTTTCGGCGCAACTTTCAGGCTCATTTTCCCGCCCGCATTCCTCGCTTCCGCGATGAGCTTTATTTTCTTCCCTTCCTTCTTCGCTTCATCAATCTGTTCTTTCGTGATTGAGCTTATCCCTTTCACTTCAACATCTTTTTCCTCAAAATTTCTCCCGAAAGCCAGTGAAGACAGCAAAACTAGCTTGTGCATCGCGTCAAACCCGCCAACATCCAGCGCGGGGTCGGCTTCCGCAAAGCCGAGCTCCTGCGCCCGCTTCAGTGCCTCCACATATTCAAGGCCTTCATTCCCCATTTTCGTGAGTATGAAATTGCACGTGCCATTCAGTATGCCTTCAATGGATTCGATGTTGTTCGCGGTCAGCCCGCGCGTGAGGGAAAGTATTATGGGTATGCCTCCCGCAACGCTTGCCTCGAAGAAAACCTTTTTGCCGGCCTTTTCCGCTTCCGCGAAAATCTCTTCCTTGTGCCTCGCGAGCAGCGCCTTGTTCGCGGTAACAACGTGTTTTCCGTTGCGCAGCGCGCGGATTATGAATTCTTTCGCGGGCGAGTAGCCGCCTATAAGCTCAATCACAATTCCAATTTCAGGGTCGTTTAATATGTCGTCAACATTCGCTGAAAGCTTTCCCCTTTCAACGCTCACAACGCGTTTCTTTTCAATGTTTCTGTCAACCACTTTTTTTAGAACAAGTTTCACGCC
>DASRUO010000037.1:0-2170 GCA_035655375.1 archaeon
GCTTTGCAGCGCCTTGTGCGGGCTTTAAAAAAAATAATTTCCCCTAAAAAATAATTAAATGAGACAATGAAACCGGAAAATTGAACTGCATTTAAACGTGCCCGATGGCGGCACGCCAAAGCAACTTATTTATTCTAGAAAAACCCTAAAGGATAATGGTTTTTTATGCCGGAACTGAGGCAGGTCTGCGACAGGATTGAGGCGGAAATTTCAGGGCTGCGCGAAAAAATCGGGGCGCGGAGCTGGGGCGATTTCTCGAGGAAAGGGTTCGTGTACAACCTTGAAAACATGCTTCCCGGCCTGGAAGGGCTTTACACGCAGTTCCAGGTCGCGCGCAACATCATCGATAAAAGCGCGGAAGCGGGCAGGCCTGAAACCGCGGAGCATTTGATGGAAATGGGCAAGCTCATTTCCCTCCTCAAAAAAAACCTTGAATTGGAGCACGGAAGGCTGGAGAAAAGCAGGGAGCGGGGAATTCAGGCGATTGCTGAAACCATTACCGTGCCGGAGCTTTACTCTGACCTTGAACAGAAAACCTCCGGAATTCTGCTGAAAAGCTCTTACCTTGTGGAACGCATCCGCGTGTTTGAAAGGAAAAAGGAGCCGATGATGCAGGCGAAAGGCGCGCAGAGGAATGTGCTGGATTTGCTTGAAAAAAGGGAGAACGAGCTCGCGGAGCTCAGGAAAAAATACGAGGACACGAGGAAAAACACTTTTTTGGGTTTGGTGGAGAAAGAGTCCTCGAACGATGTTGAAGCCGAGCTCAATGAAATCAGCAGGAAGCTTGAAGCGAAAACCTCGCTCATGAAAAAGGCTTTAGAGGCGAAGAAAGGCGTGTTTGAACAGATGCAGAGGCAGATGGCGGAACTGGAGGCGCGCATTTCAGAGGTTGAAGAGCTTGAGGGGCAGTCGCTCGGCAAAACCTTTGAATTGATCACGATGCTGAAAAAAGAGCGGGATTACGCGAAAAGAATCCTCGCGGAAATAGAGCATGAAACCATCCAACTGAGAAACACTTATTCAAAAGAGCTCCTGAACCTGCAGGAAGAAAAAATGGGGATGAAAAACGCGCTCGAGGAAAAATACTCAAGGGATTCCTTTGAATTGAGGAAAGAGCTGAAGCAGAAAAACGAATTGCTGGACCATTTCAGGGACGCGGTGCAGCTGAAAGAGAAAAAAATCCTCGAGCTCGAGGAAAAAAACGAAAAGCTTCACCTGCTTGCGAGAACGCTTGAAAAGCACGGGAAAATAAGGGAGCGTTTTGCAGGAAAGAAAAGTGAAAGGCGCGGGAAAAAATCCGCGAAAAAAAGCAAAAGCTAGCGCCCGGGGCAGCGAAAATTTTTCCGGGGCGGCAAAGAAGCGCAGAAACCTGGAACGTGCGCCGCCGCGCAATAAAAATTTAAAGCGTTGAATAGCTTTCTTTCTCTTTTTCTCCGGCGCCTTCCTTTGGATATTTTTCCCCGAAAATTTTTTTCAGGATTGAGGAGGAGATTTTTTCGGCTTCCACAACCTCGTCCGAATCGTCGCGCAGGCGTTTCAGGAACTTCATGGTTTTTTTGCCCTTCAAATCAAGTTCCACGAGCTTTTCCATCAGAACCATGATGTCCGGCGTTTCACGCCCGTAGAAAAGGATTACCGCAATGATGTCAAAATTTTCGGCTTCCACTATTTCGGAGACAAGGTCAAGGGCGTTTTCGGCGCTTTTCACCTCAACCTCCAGGTTGAAAATCCGCGAGCGAAGGCTTTCGGAAACCAGCTCCGCAACGCTGAGGGAAAAATTTTTCCTGCCGGAAAAAAGCGCTATCCTCATGAATGAAAAATAGCGCTTAAATGGTTAATATAAATGGCGGTTGAATCCGGCACTTATATTAAGGCGCGGAAAGTTTCACGGCGAATTCAGGTATTTAGGGTCGCGGAAAAGGTTTAACGACACAAAGGTGCCGGCAAGCGAGAAAACGAACATCAGGAAGAAAAGCGATTTGAAGCCGAACCCTGAGGCGATGTAGCCGCCGAGCAGCGCGGCAAAAGCGCCGACAATGTAGCCCATCGCCTCCCACGTGCCCCATTCAGAGGTTTCCTCGTCCTTGCGCACGTAATGCGAGTAAAGCGCGTCGTAAGCCGGGCTCAGGAACGCCATTGAAAGCCCGAGAATCACCTGGGTGACAAGCAG
>DASRUO010000038.1:0-5035 GCA_035655375.1 archaeon
GAATTCACGCAGGATTTGAGGAAAAAATTTGACGCGGTGCTTGTGGGCGTTAATACAGTAATTCTTGACAATCCGGGGCTTGACGTGCGCGGCAAACCCGAACTGAACCCACGGAGAATAGTGCTTGATTCTGGGGCGCGGACCCCGCTGAATTCAAAAATTTTTTCCTTGAAAGGCGAAACAATCATCGCGTGCACGCGCAATGCGCCGGGGGAAAGGCTTGAACAATTGAGGGAGAGGGGCGCGGAAATAATTGTTTGCGGGAGAGGAAGGAAAGTGGACCTTAAAACGCTGATGAAAAAGCTTTACGGAAAAGGCGTGAGGTCAGTGCTTGTGGAGGCCGGCAGTGAAACCGCGGCAAGCTTTCTCGGCCAAAAGCTTTTTGACAAGGTTTTTATTGTTGTTGCGGGCAGAAGGATTGGTGAAGGCCTTGAAGCTTTCAGGCTGGAAAGGAAAGTGAAGGCGAAAATCTCCAAAACAAAAAAACTTGGGAAAGATTTATTGGTTGAAATTGAAGGGTGAAGTGATTTCTTGAATATTGCGGCAAGCGGCGGAAGGTGAATTTTGTGAAAGTGGCGGTGACTGGAAGCAACGGATTGATAGGGAAAATTCTCGTGCAGAAGCTTAGGGGAAAAAAATTCGAGGTTGCTGAATGTTCAAGGCAGAACTGCGACGTGCTCAACCCGAAACAGGTTGAAGGCGCGCTTAAGGGCGCGAAAATCGTTGTCCACTGCGCCGCGCAGCTGGAAGAGGAAGCGCACGACATTTTTGACATTAACGTGAAAGGCACTGAAAACCTGCTTGAAGCGGCCGCTAAAAACAATGCTGAACAGTTCATTTTTCTCAGCAGTGTCGGGGTTTACGGCTCAGCGGAAGGATTGAAGGGCGAGGAAACGCTGCCTGAGCCTAAAACCAATTACGAGAAAAGCAAGCTTGAAGCCGAGAAAAAAGTGCTTTCGTTCCAGGAAGTTTTCCACACAACCATCCTGAGGCCGGCAATAGTTCTCGGGAAAAACCGCTACTGGAAGAAAATCGTTTCAACGATTAGGAAAGGCTTTCCCCTGCCGGGCTCAGGGAAAAACAAGTGGCAGATGGTTTGCGCTGAAGACGTGGCTGAAGCGGCAATTTTCTGCATTGGAAAAGAGGAATGCTTCGGGGAAACATTCATCGTGGCGGAAAAAGAGGAAAGCGCGATGACGCTGGAAGAGCTCGTGAATTTTGTGAGGAAAGAGCTCGGTCTTAAAGGCGGAACAGGGAAAATCCCTTTGTGGATTGCTAAAATTATGGCGTTCCTCAACTCTTTCATTAAAATAATCCCGCTGCTCACGCCCTCATACCTTGCGAGGATGCAGAGGGAACGCGCGTATTCAACCAAAAAGCTTGAAGCCCTGGGCTGGAAGGCGAAGCGTTCAGGCAAGGAGTGCCTGAAAGAGCTGGTTAAAAATTTTTAAGAAAAAAAGTCACACGAATAATTGAGGGCGCCTTTTTCTCATTTCCGAATACACTTGTTTGAGATTCCAATCGGGATGGTCAACCCTTATGAGCCTTTCCTCCTCTTCAAGATGATAAAGACGAGTACGTTCTGATACAGCCTCATTGTGCCTAAAAATCTCCGCGTTTGTAGGGGGCTTTAATTTTGGGATTTTTAGTTGCGGCCTCCGCGCCATAAAAACCTTATCTCCAGAAGTAGTAAAACAAAGGTAGTATTTATTGCTTTTCCTTTCCCGCTTTCTTCACCGCTGAAACGATTTTCTGCATCACTGCCTTTGCCTTGGAAAAATCATTGGACTCGTTTTCAACCGCGGTGCCCACATGAATGATGTCCGCGCCGGCCTTTATTGTTTCGTACGCAAATTTTTCGTCGCGGACGCCGCCCGCAACAACCAAGGGGATGTCAATCATTTTCCTTGTGTAGGAAACCATTTCCTTCGGCGCGGGGCTTTCAGCGCCGCCGCCGGATTCAAGTATAACCAGATGCGAACCCATGAACTGCCCAGCCAACGCGGAGATGCCCGCAAGGTATGGAAGGTTGCGCGGTATCGGCTGTGCTCGGCCTACCCATCCGACAGCGCGGCCGGGCTCGACAACAATGTAGGAAGTTGGAATGACCTCGATGCCTGTCCTTTTAATGGGCGCTGAAGCGGCAATCTGCGCGCCGGTGATGTAGTAAGGGTCCAGGCTGTTAAGCATTGACATGAAGTATATTGCGTCAGCGTGCTTGCTCATTGAAGCGATGTTACCTGGGAACAGAATCACGGGGAGGGAGGAGTTTTCCTTTATCTGCAGAATCGTTGAATCTAAAAGTTCGCCCTGCGCGCCCACGGAGCCGCCCACGCATATCGCCGCGACGCCGGCCTCTTCAGCCATTTTGGCAACCCTTCCAGCAACCACGGGCTCCTGGTTCGGCGGGTCAATCACTGTGAAGGCCAAGCCTTTCTCTTCCTCAATCCTTTTCAGCAACTGCTTGTAGACTTTCCCGAAATGGTTTTTCGTGAATTCGGCCATTAACCAATAAACCGTGAAAGGCTATAAAAAGGTTATGAGCCCGCTTTGTGACATAAAATTAAAACCTGGGGAAACCTTTTTTCCGCGCTAATTTTAGTTTTTTAATAGAGGAATTTTTGCGATTTGGGTCTCGATATAACTCAAGGAGTCTCGCCATGATTTTTTTGCGACTCGGATAGTTAAAAGAAACTCCGAGAAACTTTTTCAGATAATTTTTGCCCCCGAACACTGGAACGGCGCCGTCTTCAAGCAGCCTCTTGATGCGCGGCCAATATTTAAGGATGGGTTTTTTTTCGCACTCTTCAGGGGTTGGTGACTCCCTTATTGCCTCAAAATTTTCTGTGGGGATAATGAAATTTCCCATTGGAAGAGAGGAATATTGTTTTGTTTTAAAGAGTTCATCAACCAATTTGGTGTTGGCTTCCGAGTGATTATCTACAACTGTGACCATGTCAATATCAGAATCAGGCAATGCAAGGTTTGCCGCAACGCTTCCGCAGACAAAAACGGCCCTCAGGCCGCTACCGTAAATTTTTTCCAAATCCTTTGCGAATTTTTTCGCAAGGAAAAGCCTCTCTTCGGAAGGAGTGAGTCTTCGGCGTATTGGCATAATCCAATGTAACGCATTAATGTTTTTATATTAAAAGCTTCTATTTCCAGGATTTACTCTTTCGGAAGCAGCTTGTAGAATGAATAGAACCGCACTTTATCAACCTCGGTTCGGTGGAATGACAACTTATTTATTCTTTGAACGATTTGAAAGGTGCAAATTGTTTTGAGACTTGTGAATCATAATATTTCGTCCACCAAGAAACCAAGAAAGCTTTTCTATGAATAAAATTATATTCTACCGGGGCATTAATTACTCATGCCAAAAAGCAATGGAATAATTTATGTCTCACCGGTAGCCAACAGGAAAATGGCGCTGTAAAGGCGTTAAAGAAAAACCAGGTTGCCATTGAGGTTTTCCTGCCTGTCGCGAACTCGGGAAATTAAAAAAATCAATTATTTTATACTGATACTTGTTTCGGCAGCGCCGTATTTGATTTTGTAGTTGCCTGCAGGCAAATCACTGAGAGTACGACTTCTCATTTCTTTTACTTCGCGGATTTCGCGACGCCATGGATCGTAACATGAATTGACAGTTCCAGTTTGTTCATAAACTTTAAGGTCCAAAGTAGAAGTTCCAGCCGATGATTTTAGTTCTGGAAACCCACAATAACCGGCATCGCAATGCATTAGCGTGGGCTCCATTTTTCCATCAACACATCCGCCTCCTCCCTCGTAATTTTTATTTTTTACTCTTTCCAATCCAGTTGGAGTTTCTTTGAAAAACTCAAAATACATTGTGTGACAACTGCACGAGTCCAAAAACAAGTACGACCAAGTAACATTAACTTTCTCGCCGGAAGAATAAATTTTTTTATCGGTAGAAATCTCCTGAAACCCGAGAGATAACTCCGGAAACCCGAGGGACAACGAAACGATAACGATAACCAAAAAGATCCCAACGAGGCCCAAATACAACGGTTTCATGCAAGTAATAGACTTTTCAGGAATAAATGCCTTCCTATTTTCCAAGTAGACGCTGGAAGTGTATGATTAAACCACATATTTCAAATCGAAACCTCACTTTCAAATGATACAATTTTATTTGACTGTTCCCCTGCATGCGGCATAAGCAGTTCTTGTGAAGCCAATGTCACTGTCAAAATAAGTCAATGTGAGGTCAACATCGGTGTAGCCCGGATTGAGGCCGTTTTCAGGATAAAGTCTAACGGTTGCTTCAGAGTTTTCTGAAAGGGAATTTGCGGAAACTTGTGCGGTTTTTGTAATGCCTGAATTTTCATCGCCTTTTTCCGCGGCAAACGCCCCTTTTTTATCAAACTGCGCGGAGTATTGCAGGTTTGTGAGGGTTCTGCCTGTTTGATTTGTCAATGTTATATCAAGACCGTTTTGGCTGAACCTGAAATTGGTTATTGGCAAGGTTGAAAACCCTGTGCAACCTTGGCTAGCGCCAACATCTGACGGATTAATCAAAAAAACCAGCGATGCCACTCCGATGACTATTATTATCAGCACTAGAATAGGGATTATGAAAGTAGCCAAAAGCGCTCTTCCTGTGCTGAGGTTTTGTGATTCCTTTACAGCTAAAAAGTAAAGGTATAAGCCGTACAAGCCGACAATAAATGATACAAGCGGTATGCTTCCCAAAAGCGCGAGAGCCGGAGAAAATAATGAAAAAGTATATAATAATGATTTAAAACTCCCTGTTCCGCCAAGCAATTTTGCCAAAACAAATATTATTGCGACAGTTATAATTTCCCCGATCGGAAGAAGTATCGGATAAGCAAGCAAGTATATTACCGCGCTAAATGCAAAAATAGGGAAAAATATTGAAAAAATCAATGAAATAATCGCCCCTAAAACACCGGCTATCACGCCTGCAACAAAAAGATTGAGAATGGCTTTCCCGAAACTTGCGTTGTTTTTTTCCGCGGCAAAGGTTTCTTTAGGCTTCAGGAAAGCA
>DASRUO010000039.1:0-2382 GCA_035655375.1 archaeon
TCTTGCAGCTTTTAATCGCAACCCCGGTGATGTGGTTCGGCAGGGGCTTTTTCGTTTCAGGCATCAGGGCGGCGTTTAAAGCGAGAAGCCCGAACATGGACACCCTTGTAGCTGTCGGCGTGGGCTCGGCATACATTTACAGCGTTATCGCCTCAATCGCAATCCTTTCAGGCTCGCCGCTTTTCTCCGCAGAGGATTTATACTTTGAGGTCGCGGCCTTCCTTATCACCTTCATTCTTTTGGGAAAGTTTTTCGAGGCCCGCGCGAGGGGCAGGACCTCGGAAGCGATTAAAAAGCTTCTCGGCCTGCAGGCGAAAACAGCGATTGTTGTCAGGAACGGAGAAAAGGTTTCAGTGCCGATTGAAGAGGTTTTGGTTGGCGACATAGTTATTGTGAAGCCGGGGCAGAAGATTCCCGTTGACGGCACCGTTGTTGAAGGCGCTTCATTCGTTGATGAAAGCATGGTCACGGGCGAAAGCGTTCCGGTGAGCAAGAAGGCCGGCGACACGGTCATAGGCGCCACAATAAACATGAGCGGCGCCTTCAGATTCAAGGCCTTGAAAGTCGGCTCCGAGACAATGCTTGCGCAGATTATCGCGATGGTTGAGGAAGCGCAGGCGTCAAAGGCGCCGATTCAGAAGCTTGCCGACAGGATTTCGGAAATTTTCGTTCCGGCAGTGATAACCCTCGCGTTTGTTTCAGGCTTTTACTGGTTTTTTCTTGCTTCACAACCCGCGCTCTTCGCTTTCACCGTATTCATAACGGTAATGGTTATCGCGTGCCCGTGCGCTTTAGGCCTTGCAACGCCGACAGCCGTGATGGTTGGCACAGGCTTGGGCGCTGAGCGTGGCATCCTCATCAAGAGTGCCGAGGCCCTGCAGAAAGCCGAGAAAATAGACATAGTTGTTTTCGACAAGACCGGCACTCTCACTAAAGGCAAGCCTGAGGTTACGGATGTTGTCGCAGCCGCCGGAGTCAAGGAAAATGAAATTGTTGCCGCCGCCGCTTCCGCGGAGAAAAATTCGGAGCACCCTTTAGGGGAGGCCATAGTTAATTTTGCCGCTGCCAAAAAAATTTCTTTTTCAAAGGCGGGCTCCTTCAATTCAATCAGCGGGAAAGGAATTGAGGCCACAATTGCCGGCAAAAAAGTCCTTGTGGGGAACAGGAAGCTGTTCGCGGAAAGGAAAATAAGCATTGAAGCGCTTGAAAAAAGCCTCGCTTCGCTTGAATCGCAGGGGAAAACTGTTGTGCTTGTAGCCGTGAACGGCAAGGCCGCGGGCCTGATAGCGATTGCCGACACCGTTAAGGAAAATTCGCGGGAAGCTGTTGAAAGGCTTAAGGCGATGGGGCGAGAAACCGTGATGATTACCGGAGACAATGAAAGGACCGCGCGCGCCATTGCAAAACAGGTTGGAATTGACACCGTTCTCGCCGAGGTTTTGCCTGAGGAAAAGGCTGAAGAGATTAAAAGGCTTCAAAGCTCCGGAAAAAAGGTTGCGATGGTGGGCGACGGCATCAATGACGCGCCTGCCTTGGCGCAGGCGGATTTGGGCATTGCATTGGGCGCCGGCACCGATGTCGCGATTGAAACCGGCGACATCGTATTGGTTAAAAACGATTTGCGTGACGCGGTTACAGCGATTGAGTTGAGCGCTTACACCATGGCAAAAATCAGGCAGAACTTTTTCTGGGCGTTCATTTACAACATTGTCGGCATACCAATAGCCATGGGCGTTTTATACCCTTTCACGGGCTGGCTTTTGAGCCCCGTGATTGCGGGCACGGCGATGGCGTTCAGCTCGGTGAGTGTTGTAAGCAACTCGCTGCTGATGAAACGGTTTAAGGCGAAGTGACCTTTAAACGTATTTCAGGTAAACGCCGAAAAAGTTTTTGAATGTGTTTTCTTTAACCCCACAAATATTCGCACACATCATTTTTGCGGGGTTAAAACCCGGTTGCCCCTGAAAACGGCTTCCCTTAAAAAAAGTTATTTTTAAATACTTGTCCACCGGTAATTAGTATTATGTACCAGAAAACAGTGGAGAAGGCAAGGGCTTATTCGGAAGCGGATATAGCCAAATTGAGGAAAATCAGCAGGTCTATTAAAGAGTCTAAAAAGAATGCTGATTACAGGCGCGCTATCGAAGAGTTCATTAAAGCCACTACCTGATTAGCTGTTTGAATTCTTTCAGGGAAATGAATTCCGGTTTCGGGATTTCGAATTTGGAATTGGCTTCCGAATATGATTTTCTTGCTTCCGCAGATTTCATGGTTTTTTCGTCGTCACTGCACACTATTTTCACCTGATGGATTGAGGCCGTTGCAACAATCAAAAAATCGTTTTTTAGCCCATCGCTTCCGGACTTTGCATAAGATTTTCGG
>DASRUO010000040.1:0-5421 GCA_035655375.1 archaeon
TCCCAAAACCCTGAAAATATAATCAATTATGGATGTCGCGGATTTTATCGCCTCGTGCCCCTGCACGGAACCGGCGGGGTCAAACCTCGTGA
Organism: archaeon; assembly: GCA_035655375.1. GTDB lineage: Archaea > Iainarchaeota > Iainarchaeia > Iainarchaeales > Iainarchaeaceae > DASRUO01. The sequence continues at coordinate 93 of DASRUO010000040.1, forward strand.
AAGTAAAGGAATCCACGAATTCCTCCAATGGAACGCCGTACTGCAGCGCCTTTGAAACAGCGACAGCGAAAACGTTCAGCAGCGCCCTATAACTCGCGCCTTCCTTGTACATATCAATGAATATTTCCCCCAATGAGCCGTCAGGGTATTCCCCCGTTTTGATGAAAATCTTGTGCCCGCCGACTGTTGCTTCCTGCACAAAACCGGTTCTTTTGAAGGGGAGCTTTTTTTTCTGCAGCCTTGCATCAATTTTCTGCTGGACCTGCACCGGCCCGATTGTTTCATCAACATCATCGCCGCTTCCGAGCCACGCTATTTCATCCTCTTCCACCATGGCGCTCAAGGGCTGTGAAAGTTTGCTTCCATCCCTGTACAACGCGTTCGCTTTCAGCATAAGCTGCCATGACTGCAGGTAAGAGTCCTTGATGTCCTCAATGGTTGAATGGGTGGGCATGTTGATTGTTTTGCTTATCGCCCCTGAAATGAATGGCTGCGTGGCGCCCATCATCTTTATGTGCCCCATGTGGTGTATGAACCTTTTGCCTTTCCTCCCGCACCTGCTCGCGCAGTCGAATATCGGGTAATGCTCTTCATTAAGGTGCGGCGCGCCTTCAATCGTCATTGTGCCGCAAACAAAGTCGTTGGCTTTCTCTATTTCATCCCTTGAAAAACCCAGTTCCTTGAGCATGTCAAAGCCCGGGTCGTTCAGTTGCTTTTCAGTGAAGCCAATCTCCTTGCAGAATTCATTGCCCAGAGACCATTTGTTGAACGCGAACCTCAAATCAAACACGTTCGGAAGCTGCGCCTCAATCACCGCGATTTTTTCCTCGTCAAAGCCTTTAGATGCAAGCGTTTCCCTGTTTATTGCCGGCGCCTTTTCCAAAGTGCCGCGGCCTTTAACGTATTTCACGATGTCATCAATTTCTTTCGCGCCGTAACCAAGCTTTTCCAGCGCCAATGGAACCGCCATGTTCACGATTTTAAAGTATCCGCCGCCCGCGAGCTTCTTGAATTTCACCATCGCGAAATCAGGCTCAACACCCGTTGTATCGCAGTCCATAACAAGGCCGATTGTCCCTGTTGGCGCAATCACTGTAACCTGCGCGTTCCTGAACCCGTTTTTCTCGCCCAAAGTCAACGCCCTGTCCCACGCTTCCCTTGCCGCGTGCAGGAGTTTTTTCGGGCATTTTTCAGGGTCAATTCCTGCAGGCCTTATTGTGAGCCCTTCAAACTCTTTTTCATCGGCATTGTACGCGGCGCGCCTGTGGTTCCTTACCACGCGCAGCATTTCACTCCTGTTCGCCTCAAAGCGCGGGAAAGAACCCAAAACTTCAGCCATTTCAGCCGAAGCCGCGTAGGATTCCCCGCACATTATCGCGGTTATTGCGCCTGAAATCGCCCTTCCCTTTTCAGAATCATAGGGCACGCCTGAAACCATGAGCAGAGTGCCGAGGTTCGCATAGCCCAGCCCTAAAGTTCTGTAATCGTAACTGCGTTTCGCAATTTCTTTTGACGGGAACTGCGCCATGAGCACGCTTATCTCCAGCGCCATTGTCCAGAGCCTTACCGCGTGCCTGAATTTTTCAATCTCGAAATCGCCGGTTTCATTGTTGAGGAAGTGCATCAAGTTAATGCTCGCGAGGTTGCACGCGGTGTCGTCAAGGAACATGTATTCCGAGCAATTGTGTACGGAAATTCCGTTTGCAATGAATGAGTGCGTGAACGGCTCCGTGAGGTCATAGACTTTTTCTTCCCCGATATACTCCAACGATTTGACGGCATCAAATGGCCTGTCGGCATAAGTTGAAACCTCCATGTTAAGCTCTGCAAGCTGGCTGTTTTTGTGCGATTCCGGCATGAAGCCGATCATTTCCTCAAAAAGAACCCTCGAACTCCTTGAAATCCTGAGGCTGTACATTTCCTTGACGGCGTATTCTTTCATGCCTCCTTTCCCGTCAGGCAGCAATGAAGTGAGTTTCCCCGCCCTGCGGTTCAAATACATTTTGCTTTTAATCCCGAAGCCGAGCAGCATTACCTGCACTCCCTTAAGCAATTCAATGCTTGTTGAGTCAAGGGCCACATATTGGCTTTTCTCGCCATAGTTTGCAACGGTTCCGTCAGTTGTAAAGAGCCCCCGCAGCACGTATTTTTGTTCGCCGAGAGGCAGGGAAAATATGCTTTCTGAAATGGTTTTTTCGTGGGATTTTTGGGCAAGGTCCACGAATTCAGATATCCTTTCCACGGCCTGCCTTGCAACAATGTTGATTTTTGATGTCGTAGATGTGTAGGTAACCACGGTGCCGCGGTTTTGGTATGTTTTTTTCTCGAAAGCGGTTGAACAGTACTCCGCGATTTTTTGCAGTATGGGCTCTTCCGCCTTGTCCATTGTAAGCTGCACCACGCCGCCGGAACCGGAGCCATCGCCGAGGTAAACGCCAATCAGCTGGTAAAATTCTTTTTGCGCCGGCTCAATAATTTTTGCGGCCGGCTTTGAGGGAATGCAGACAAAATCATCTTTTGAAAGTTCTGCTGCTGGCACAAAGCCGCGGTTTGCAGTAAAAACTTTGTGGTCTGCTGTAAGCTTCACTTCAAACCCTGAATCTGTTTCAAGCCTGTACACTGGTTTTACCCCTGTTTCAAACGAGCCGCTTGTAAAGCCTGTGCTCATTTCGCCGAGGTTTGTGATTATTTCGGTTTCCTTCCCCAAAAGCTTGTCAACCCTTTTCCACCCGTTTTCCCTTGTAAGCACGAGAGTGTCTCCAGTAACGCACGGGTTGCTGGCCTCAATTTTCCCGTCCTTTGGGCAGGTGTGCCATTCGTTGATTGTGTCGTCAAACTGCATGCCGGGGTCGGCGCTGTGCCACGCGGCGTAAGCTATCTGGCCCCACAAATCGCGCGCCTTCACTTCTTTAATCGTTTCCCCTGTTTTGCGCGCCTTTAGCTGCCATTTGCCGTCGTTCATCACCGCTTCAATGAACTCGTTTGACACCCTCACGGAATTGTTGGAGTTCTGCCCTGAAACCGTGAGGTAAGCCTCTGAATTGTAGTTCGTGTCATAAATCGCGAAATCAATGCGCTTTTCGCCCTGCTCCGCGAGCTGGAGCGCCCTTAAAATGTAATTCGCGGGCACGTTGGCATTCATCGCCCTCCTGATTGCCGCGCCCAGCTCCTTGTTTTTCCTCACATCAGAGCTTTTCCCCTCAATCGCGAGCCCGATTATTTCATTCAGTCGGTGATTGCATGTTTTGCTGCCCGCAACCATTGCCGCAACCTTCTGCTCCTCAAGCACTTTCCAGTTTATGAACTTTTCAATGTCCGGATGGTCAATGTCCAGAATCACCATTTTTGCCGCGCGCCTTGTCGTGCCGCCGGATTTAATCGCTCCCGCTGCCCTGTCAAACACCTTGAGGAAAGACATCAGGCCTGAACTGTATCCGCCGCCTGAAAGCGGTTCGCCTTCGCCCCTCAGTGAGGAAAAATTCGTCCCTGTTCCTGAGCCGTACTTGAAAATCCTCGCCTCGCGCGTTGCCAAATCAAATATTCCACCCTCATTCACAAGGTCGTCCTTGACTGATTGTATAAAACACGCATGGGGCTGAGGGTGCGAGTATGCGTCAGCCGACTTTTCAAGCTGCCCTGTATCAGGATTGACGAAGTAATGCCCCTGCGCTGGCCCCGTTATGCCGTAATTGTGATGCAGGCCCGTGTTAAACCACTGCGGCGAATTCGGCGCCGCATACTGGAATATGAGCATGAACTTTAACTCGTCCTCGAAAGCGTCAGCATCCGATTCGGTCGCGAAATAATTGTATTTTTCGCCCCACCAGCGCCACGTTTCGGCGAGCCTCGACACCACTTGTTTGGCGCTTTTTTCAGGGCCCAGAACCTGCTTGCCTTTCGCGTCAAGGATTGGGTTGCCTTTCCTGTCAAACAGCGGCACTCCGGCTTTCCTGAAATACTTCTGCGCAATGATGTCTGTCGCTATCTGGCTCCACTGTTTAGGCACTTCCACATCGCGCATTTCGAACACGAGGCTGCCGTCAGGGTTCTTGATTATTGAGGGCCTGAATTCGTATTCAACGCTTTCAAGCGGGTTTTCGCCTTTCTTCGTGAAAACCCTTTCAATGTGCAGCCCCTTCCCCTTTCCGGAGGTGCCGTGGGCTCCCTTTGCAACAGTTTTGCCTTTCATGGATGTCCCCCCGCGTGAGCCTTGATTTTTTTACCGCAGGAATTATATCATTCATTCTTTAATATAAAAACATTCCGCGTGCAGCGAATCAATAAGAAAACCAACCTAAATACTCTTAGAAACTTTAATTTTTCTTACCTGTTGCTTTCCGGAGATTTTATTTTGTTCATTTTCCAAACTATTTTGCTGCATTTGCTTTAAGCTCCTTACTTTTCGCCTTTCGCGCGGCGCGAACAACATGTTTTTGGTGCAGTTCTTTTTTTAAACTGATTTCCAATCCATTCTATTTCCTAAAAGGTGGTTTGTTGAAGGAGCTGAAAGACGCGGATTTTGACGGTTTCATCAAATCCAGCGGCAAGGCTGTAATTGATTTCTGGGCCGTGTGGTGCGGGCCATGCAGGATTTCCACCCCGATTTTCGAGGAGCTTTCCAAGGAATTCTCCGGCAAGTTGGAGTTCGCCAAAATGAACGTGGACGAAAACCCTGAAACGCCGGCAAAATACGGCATAGCCTCAATCCCCACTTTCCTGATTTTCGAGAAAGGCGAACTCGCCGGGGAAATACACGGCGCGATGCCGAAAAACATGTTCAGGGAAAGGCTGCAGGAATTCGTGTGAAAAATCCTATCGGGCGCTTTCCCAAGCGCTGATTGGAAACACGGGTTTGCCTTTAATCGTTTTTCAGCAACACACTATTTTAATGCTTTAAGCGGTTTCAGCCAAAGCGTTTTCAAATTCAAGGAGCGCCCCGCGGATTTCATCAAAGCTTTTCGCTTCAAGCAGCTTCACGCGCGTGGTTTTCGCGAATTCAATTCCTTTCGTGAACTGCACCGCCTTAGCCTTCAAATCCGCGAGCTTCACCATTTCAAATCTTTCACAATAAGCGTAATAATCGAAAAACGCCCCGATTTTTTCTCTGGGCGCCGCATTCCAGGTGCCCCTGCTTTCAAACCATTCGTTTATTTCCCTGAAAATGAACGGGTTCCGCATCGCAGCCCTGCCGACCATTCCAAAGGAAGCCCCGGTTTCAAGCAGCAGCCGCTCCGCCTTGGGGCCTGAATCAACGTCGCCGTTCGCGACAATCGGAATTGAAACATTTTCAACTATTTTCTTGATTGCCTTCCAGTCCGCCTCGCCGGAA
>DASRUO010000041.1:0-8675 GCA_035655375.1 archaeon
GCTTGCATCAAATTCCCTGCTTGAAGGGTTGGTGTTCGGGAAAATCGCGGGAAAAAACGCCGCGGAAGAGCGCGGTTTGGCGTTGCAGCTTGAGGAGAAATCCGGTACACGCACGAAAGGAAAGGCTTCGGAATTCCTCACCCCTGAAACGGTCCTGAAAGCCGCGGGAAAAATCCTGTGGGACAACTGCGGCGTGGTGAGGAACAGGGTTTTGCTGGAGAAAGGCCTGATGGAAATAAGGAAGCTTGAGCAGGGCTTCGGCGCCGGAAATGGAAGCGTTGAAGCCGCTTCCGTAGCGAAAGGGCTCCTTGTTGCGCGGAAAACTTTTGAGGCGGCACTCGCGCGCAATGAAAGTGTCGGCGTGCATTTCAGGGAAAGCTGAACCAAGTTATTAGGAGAGCCGCAATTCGGCTACGGAGGAAAACGGTTTTTTAAGCGCCCCAAGCCGGAGAAAAAGAAATAATTTTCAGCGGCTTCGGCACCCCTTGCAGGGCAAAATAAATGATTTTCAGCGCCCGATTTCAATCATTTTATCCAAGGCTTTCTGCGCCTTGACCCTGACATCTTCAGGCACTTTGATCTCAAATTTTCCCTTTTCAAGCGTTTCAAGGACGTTTTCAAGGTTTATTTTCTTCATATAAGGGCACACGGAGCAGGGATTGATGAATTCCTTTTCCGGAAAACGCGCCCTAAGCAAATCGCTCATTCCGCACTCGGTCACGAGCATGAACCTTTTCGCGCCGCTTTTTTTAATGTAATTGTACATGTCGCCTGTGCCGCCCGCAAGGTCAGACAATTCAATCACTTCAGGCATGCATTCAAGGTGCGCCAGAATTTTCATGTCAGGGTACTGGTTTTTATAAGCCGTTATTTGTTCCGCGGTAAAGGTTTCGTGCACAATGCACCTTCCCTTCCAGTAATGGATTTTTTTCCTTGTCTGCTTCTGCAGGTTGCGTGCCATGAATTCGTCGGGCAGGAAAATCACTTCATTGCCGGGCATCGCCTCGACAACTTTTAATGCATTCGCGCTCGTGCAGCACGCGTCGCTTTCGGCCTTCACATCAGCCGGCGTGTTCACGTAGCACACAACAGGAACGTTAGGGTGTTGCGCTTTCAGCGCGCGCACATCTTTCGCGGAAATGTTGTCCGCGAGGCTGCATCCGGCCTCAAGCGAGGAGATGAAAACCTTTTTTTTCGGGTTGAGGATTTTCGCGGTTTCAGCCATGAAGTGGACGCCGCAGAAAACTATTTTTTCAGCGTCCGTTTTCTTGGCTTCAACACTAAGGCCAAAACTGTCGCCCGTGAAATCGGCTATGCCGAACAGGATTTCGGGGCGCTGGTAATTGTGCGCGAGGATCACCGCGTTTTTCCCCTTTTTCAGGCGGTTTATTTTAAGGGTGAGCGGCGCGAAAAGCAGGCACTCATTCATTGAATATTCCAGGTGCCTCATGTTTTTGTGCAGCCTTTCGGCTTCTTTAATGAGAGCGCTTTTTTCAAGTGCAACAGTTTCCTGCATATAGGAAATGGCTTCTCAAAGCATTAAAATGTTTTGGGGCAAAAACTCCGGAAAAACGCTTTTCCGCGTAAAAGTGCGGGTAAAAGCTCATTCTTTCGTCAGGTGCTTTATTTCTTCCTTTGAATGCTTTTTCGGGATGTCAAGCAGCAGCACCAGAATCTTTGCCGCGATGGCGATTATGCCGAGCGCGAGAAGCGTTTTTCCTGTGTTGGTTTTGAGGAAGTAGCCTCCGCCAAGCGTTGCGAAGTGGAGCATTATCAGCGCAAGCGCTATGTAGCCGGTGCGCTGGAGCATTTTCCATTTCCGGAAGCCCATGTTTTTGATTGCTGATGCCGTTGAAGTGAGTGCCAATGCAATAAGTATGAGGAACGCCACTGTGCCGTAAACCGCGGGAAGGAAATTGGGGTTTGATTCTGAAAAAATGTAGTAAATGTCGGCGTTGTAGGAATTGAAGAACGCCACAACGACGTGCACAGCCGCGAAGAAAAATCCCGCAATGCCTAAAGGCTTCCTGTAAATCAAATCGTGCCTGAAATGCCCCGGAAAAAACCTTGAAAGCGGGCCGAGGAGCAGGGTGATTGCTATTAAGATTGTTCCTGCGACGGCCGCGGCCTTGCTCACGTTTTTCAATAAGCCCAAATCGTTGGTTAAAAGGTTGAATGCGAGGAAGAAAGCAAACACCATGAAGGAATTGATGTAGGACCTGAACTCGTGCACCCGCATAATGGAAAATTAATGGGAAAAGATGTATTTATTAATTGCCTTGGGAAAGCGGCTGAAAATAACGGGTTTTTTATTGCTTTCAATGCTTTAATTTTCTGATGGATTTAAGCGAAGCGGGCAGGGAACTCAAAAACGCCGTGCAGTCGAAAAAGCTCGCCATTCTGGTGGGCGAGTGCGAGGTGAAGTACTGGGGAAGGGCGGCTTCAAGGCTTCCGCGCGGAAAACGGCTTTTGCTCGTGAAAGGCGGGGACAATTCATTGAGCATCCACCAGAACACCAAAATCAGGCCCGTGAACTACATGATGGACGCCGTTATTTCATGCGCTGAAAAGGACGGCGCGCTCTTAATCCGCGCGGAAAAGAGGAAGCCCGCGGAAAAAATCGAGGTGGTTTTCCACTCGCTGGAGCATTTCAAGGCTTTTGAAATGGAAGGCAAAAATGACCTGCGCCTGTTCGGCTCGGAAAAAGAACTAAGTGATTCCCTCGCGGAAAACCTTTCATTCATTGAACCCGGTTTAAAGCCCGTGAAGCGTGAAGGGATTCTCCGCAAAGGCATCGTGGACATTCTTGCCGAGGATAAGGACAACAACATCGTTGTGATTGAGGTGAAGCGCAGGCAGGCGGATTTCAATGCGGTAACGCAGCTGGCGCGCTACGTGGAGCATGTGCGTAAAATAAAGGACAGGAAAACGCGTGGCATGCTCATCGCGCCCGCAATCACTGAAACGGCGCTGGAAATGCTGAAAAGCCTCGGCTTTGAATTCTTTAACCTTGAATTTGAAATTTCCAATCCTAAGGCGAAAATCAAGGGCCTGGAGAAAAGGCAGCCGACCATCAACGAATTCCTGAAATAAACGGCTGCGAGCATTTAAATTTTTTATGCGCATTCTTTTTGCATGGAAGAATTTGCATGAAAGAATCTTCAGGGCTTTTATCCAAAAAATGCGTTCCCTGCCAAGGGGGAATACCGCCTATGCCGGAGCACGTGGCGAAAAAGTTCCTAGCGCAGGCGGAAGGCTGGAAACTCATTGAAGGCGCGCGGAAAATAACGAAAACTTTTGAATTCAAAAACTTTAAGGAAGCGATGGCTTTCGTGGACAAGCTTGCGGAGCTGTGCGAAAGCGAAGGCCACCACTCCGACATCGCGATTCATTACAACAAGGTTGAGGTAACGAACTTCACGCACAAAATAAACGGCCTGCACGAAAACGACTTCATCCTCGCGGCGAAAACCAACAATATTTTGGGCTGGCGTTAGCGGAAAAAATCTATGCGCGTGTAAACACAGCCAGCCAAGATTTATATATAACCTCAAAATTACTTTTTCCATACACCTGGAAGGAGGGTCAAGCGGCCCTTTAAGGAGGAAGATTGACGGCAGCGACGCGCCTTTCCACTGGAGGGAAATGTAATTAAATAATTTGTCAAATTAGCTTTCTTTTGGCAAAATTCTTCCTCAGAATGCATTTTTGCTTTTTGGAAAGAGCCTTACTTTTATTTTTTTCCTTTTTGCTTCCCATTCGCTGAGAAGTATTGATGTGTTTATTGCCGCAAGGTGCACATAGCCCTGCGGAAAGTTTCCCGAGAGCTTTTTTGTGCGCATGTCAATATCCTCCGAAAAGAGCCCTAAATGGTTTGAGCGCCTCATTATCCGTAAGTAAAGTTTTCTTGCAAGCTTTTTTTCCCCCATATAATAGAGGGCATCTATTAGCCAGAATGAGCAGAGTGTGAACGCGTTTTTCGGCTTTCCGAAATCGTCTCTTACGGAGTATCTTTGCACGAACTCTTTTTTTCTCAGCGTTTTGAAAATTTCCTTGATTGTGTTGCGCAGCCTGGAATCGGATGGCGGCAGGAATTCGTGGTATGCCATTCTCAGAAGCGACGCGTCAAGGCTATCCGACCCGTAGCTTATTGTGAATGCACTTGCAGATGGGTTGTAGCCTTTTTTTAGTATGTCTGACATTATTTCATTTCTAAGCGGCTCTAGCTCGCATGCAAGTTTTTTGTTTCTGAAGTGCTCCGCAATCCTAATTGCCCTGTCAAGGCCCACATAGCACATGAATTTTGAGAATGTAAAGTGTTCTTTTTTCCCGCGGAATTCCCATATGCCGCTGTCCTGCTTTTTCCAGTTCATTTTTATCTGATTTATAAGGTAGAACAGCATTTCCCAGTGCCTTTTTTTCATTAGCTTTTCATATTCATAGTATACAAAGTAGATGTAGAGCATGTTGATGAGTTCTCCGTAAATGTCATGCTGCTCCTGGGCATATGCTGCGTTCCCTATGCGCACTGGTTTTGAATTCTCAAAGCCATCAAGGTGCAGTAGTTTTTTTTCGGTGAGCTTTTTTTCGCCGTTTATGCCGTAGAGCGCATGAAGGCCGCGGTTTTTTTCTTTGAGCCCTGTTATTATAGATGTCATGAATTCCATGAACCTTTTTGCCTCATAGTTTCTCCCTATTTTCTTTAAAGCGTCAACGGCGTATGCAGCGTCGCGCACCCAGCAGAACCTGTAGTCAAAGCACCTGTGCGAACCTATTTCTTCTGGTATTGAGGTTGTGGGTGCCGCAACTATTGCCCCTGTTCTGCCGTATGTAAGAAGTTTTATTGCAAGGGCGCTGCGTACTATTTCGTCCCTGTTTGTTTTCGGCATAACAAGCGTCTTTACCCAGTTTTTCCAGTATGTGCCAGTATGCTTTTTCATTGAATTGCATGCGCTCAACGAGTATTCCTTATCTTCGCCGTTTCCTATTGTAACGAATTTTTCGGAATTGAGGCGGAAAAAATTCCTTTCAGTTATGTCGCGCCTTGCAATGTCTGATCGGAGCACTATTTTCTTTCCCTTGTTTTTCGCCTCTATATTGCCGTTTCTTGTGGAAATAACTGTTTTTCCGCGTGCGTAATCAAGCTTTGGGTCAAAAATTATTTTTATTCTGGGCTTTCCCCTTATTTTTTTTATGATGCGCACGAGCATGTTTTTTGCAAATTTGTTTTTCGGGTGAAGCGGGAGTATTTGCTTGTATCGCGGAAAAAAATCTGTTACCCTGAATGCGTATTCCCTGCATTCAAAAACCGTTTCTAGTATGTTTGTGTCTTTTATGTAGTGCTGGCTTGATTTGCATTTTTTGTCGGGGATTATTTCCAGGGCGCCGCCCTTTTTTTTGTCAATTATTTTTGCAAATATGCTCTCATCTGCAAAAGCCGGGTAGCACATCCATTCAATGCAGGCGTTTTTGCTTATGAGTGCTGCCGTATTGCAGTTTCCAATAATGCCGTAGTCAAGCATTTGCCTGCCCCAGTTTTTTTATTATTTCACGCACTCCCCTTGTAGCCTTTCCCTTTGTTACTTCGTGCGCGAGCTGCTTTAAGCGCGGGTGCGAGTTTGCAAGAGCGACCTTGTATCCTGGGTTTACAAACATGTCTACATCGTTTTCTCCGTCCCCTATTATTATGGTGCTCTCCATGTCAATGTTGAGGTACTGCATTGCAAGCCGCAGGCCATATCCCTTGTCTGTGTTAAATGGCATCAGCATCATGTCATCAACGTTTCTTACTGCATTTAGCTCTCTTAGCAGCGGCCCCAGTGCTTTTTTTACCTTTGAATAATATTTTGCTTTCACGCTCACAATAACTTCCCCTATGACTGTTTGCGGGAGGTTTAGGCGTGCAATCATTTTTTTTGCCTTTTTCATGTGCTTGGTGTTTATTATGAATGTCCTTTTTGTGCCCGGGAAATAAATGGCCGCCCCGTTTTCTGCAACAACACACCTATAACCCTTAAAGTATGTGCAGAGCCTTTCCGCATAAGAGAGAGTCCTGCCTGTTGCAAGGAAGAGGTCTATTTGGAGGGATTTTAGCTCGCGCAGGAGCTCAACGTCAATGTCTTTGCTGTCAAACTCGGGTTTTCCGGGCCTGTCTGTTATTGTTCTGTCAAAATCGGTTATTATGCCGCTTATTTCTTGTTTGCTAAAGCACTCGAGCTTGTACATTTCGTTTTTTTGCTTTTTGAGCCTGTTATAGACTCCAAGGTGCTTTTCTATTGCCTTTTCCTTGCTGAATTTTTTTACTGTCCTAAGCGATGCCTCCCCCATTTTTTTGCGAAGGACGGGATCTTTTAGTATTTTTATGATTGCATTTGCCGTTGACTCGTAATCCCCCACCTCTACAAGGAACCCGTTTTTTTTATTTTCTATCTGGAGGGCAATTCCCCCTATATTTGTTCCGACAACCGGTTTTGCGCAGCCCATTGCTTCGGTTATTGCAAGGCCAAAGCCCTCGTTTTTTGAGCAGAGTGCTGTAATGTCGCTCGCAGAGTAAATTTCCGGCATTAAAGTGTATTCTATGTTTCCTATGAAAATGACTTTCTTTTCAATGCCGAGTTCTAGGACAAGTTTATCTATTTTTTCTCTCATTTTTCCCCTTTCAGCTGAAAGCTTTGTGCTCATGGACTGCGATCCTACAAACACGAGCACCGCATTTGGGATTTTTTTCAGAACCCGCGGCATTGCCCTTATGAGCTGCTCATGCCCTGATTTTTGGTCAACGCGCTGCACTGAAAGAATCACCATTGCCTTTTGTGAAATGCCGAGTTTTTTTCTAACCTGTGCCCTGTTTGTATCAATCGGGACAAACATTGAAGTGTCTGTTATGGGGTAGATGAGTTCCGCCTTTTCCTTTTTGAGCCCTGCTTTGACTGCCGCGTCAATGTATTCCTGTGAGGAGAAAATAACTTTGTCGTATTCGTTTAGGTTTTTTATCAGAAATTTTGAGAGTTTTTTTGGCATTTTAAAAGGAAATGGTATGTGCCAGGTAAGGACGAGCGGGGTTCCTCTTGGGACGTATTTGTATGCAAACAGCAACTGGAAGTCATGAATGTGCACAATGTCTGAGGGCTTTTCTTCTAAAAGTTCGCGCAATCTTTCGCCGAAATAATCGTTCACTTTGCTATATTCTGTAAAGCCCGGCATGTGTTCTGCTTCTTCCCTGAATTCGCGCGTTTCATAGTGGCACTCCGCATATACTGCTTCCTTGAATTTATAGTATCCTTCCAGTATTTCGTTTTCAAGAGGCTCTTTTGGCACCCTGTGAACCTCTACCCCTTTCACTTTTTCAAAGTTCCCTTCCCCTGAAGGCCTCAGGTGCACTTCGGTTATGCTGTGCCCTTTTTCAACCATTGTTTTTGCAAGGTTCAGAAGGTATGTTGAAACCCCGCCTATGTGCGGGTAAAATGACTGGCTAGCGTAATATATCCTCATAAAAACTATTTTGCCAAAAACACTTTGCTTGTGGGGTATGCGAACTCTATTTTGTTTTTGGCAAATCCTTTCATTATTTCAGTATTCACTTTCTGCTGGGCGTCCATATAAGCATTGTAATCAGAAGTGGGGAGATAGTATACCGCTTCAAATATTAGTGAAAAGTCCCCGAATTCCTTGAAATGCACTCTGTCAACTTCTGCGCCCTTTACGCTTTCAATGCTTTTCCTTATAATTTCGTTTGCCTGCGGCATTTTCTTTTCCGGTGTTTCATAAGTTATTCCTGTGTTGAACTGCACTCTTCTCTTGGCCATTCTGCCATAGTTGTGTATTCTTGTTTCTGTAAGCTCGCGGTTTGAAATCACTATTTCTTCCCCCTGCAGGGCCTGTATTCTTGTGGTTTTTATGCCGACTTTTTGCACAGTTCCCATTTCCGCCCCCAAAATGATGAAATCCCCTTTGCGGAAAGGCTTGTCAAAGTAAATGGAGATTGCGCTGAAAACGTCCGCAAGGACGTTCTGAAGGGCAAGGGCTATAGCTATTCCTGCAATCCCAAGGCCTGCGAGGAGCGCGTTTATGTCAAAGCCAATGTTGTCTAAAATTATTAGTGCTGCAAGTAACCAGAGCGAGTATGATGTGAATTTTGAGAGGAAAATTATTATGCCCGGGTCATGCCCTTTGTTTGCCGAGGCGTGCTCGTAAACATACCCGTCTATTAGGAGCCGGATTATTTTCTGCAGAATCCTTACTGCATAATAAAGGAATATTATGAGTGCAAGAAAGCCAAGCCATGTGTTTGCCTGAGGGTACTGAGGGGCAAAATGACTTGCTGTGTAAAGTGATATTATGAGGTTGAATGGCCAGTGTATTTCGCTTATCGCGCCAATTAGTATGTCGTCGAACTTGTTGTTTGTTCTCTGTGCGAGTGCTTTGAGCCGGGTTTGGGCTATGAATTTTATGAGAAAAACAAGGAAATAGGTTGCTGCAAAAACGGTAATCGGCATTGCGAGTGAATTTGACTGTATCCGGAATATCGCGTTGCCAAGTTCTTCCCAAACCACTTTTATTCCACCCGCGGAATTTTTCAGAGCCGCATAATTAATGAATACAAACGCCCAAATCATTAAAAGGGTATCCCGGTTTTTTTCGGAAAAATTCTTTCGTATAGGGCTTATTTTACAGTT
>DASRUO010000042.1:0-6878 GCA_035655375.1 archaeon
TCAGGGAAAAAATAGGGCGGATTGTTGAGGGAAAGCTTGACTTGCAGGTTGTCACATTCGATTCTGACGGGAAAGTAATTTTTTCAAAAATATCGGGCCACATAAAGCACCCCCTGCGCGGGAAAATACTTGAAGTAAGGACTAAAACCGGGCGGAGAATCAGGGTCACTGACAAGCACTCGCTTTTTGGCCTGGTCGGCAACGAAATCCAGCCTATTGCCGCCTCAAATCTTGTCGCCCGGGAAAGCGTGATTGCAATTCCAGCAAGGCTTCCAAACATTGACCTCGGCCTGAAAGAGGCCAATCTTTTTGAGCATTTCAGGCGTGAGCAGGGCTTTGTCTTGTGGAACGTTAAAGGCAACCTGCAGAGGGCGGTGAAAGAGCTGGGCCTTGAAACGGTTGCGGCGCTTCTCGGAATCAACAAAAAATACCTTAGCGATATTAAGGGCTCAACAAAGCGTAATCTCAGCGTAAGCCTGCAGGGGTTTGCAAGGCTTGCTGATGCGGGCTTCAAGGCTGACTTTGAGGGTGTCAGGATTGGCGTCGCGGGGGCAAGGAACAGGGTGCCCGTTTTACTTGGCATTGATGAGGCGTTCTGCAGGCTGTTGGGGCTTTTCGTGGCTGAAGGGGATTTCAATGGCGATATTGTGAGAATCACTAACTGCAATCCGGAAATCAGGGCTGATATTATTGACACTTTGCGGAAACTCGGCCTGCCTTTAACCTTAACCCCTGATTCAATTATTGTCAATTCCGTCACGTTCAAGTTTGTGCTTGAAAAGTTTTTCGGGCTTGAAACAGGGGCTTTCAGGAAAAGGGTTCCACAGTTCCTGTTCGGCGCTTCGAACAGCCAATGCAACGCTTTTTTGAAGGGCTATTTCAGCGGTGACGGCAGCATTACGCATTCGGAGCGGAGGTCGGTGATTGAGGCAACCACTGTAAGCGAAGGCCTTGCGGGCGATTTGCTTTACCTTCTGCTTAAGGCCGGCATAGTTGCGGTGTACGGCGAGAAGAAGGAATGGAACGGCTCCATCAGCCACAGGGTGAAGGTTTTCGGCGTGGAGAATTTCAGGAAGTTTCTCCGGATAGGCTTTATTGACAGCAAAAGGGACCTTGCAATCTCAAAATATGCCGGCGAGAAGGCGTGGGCAAGGAGCAATCTTGTGCCTGTGAGCCAGAAGATTTCGGAACTGCTTGAACGGGCTTTCGGCTCTTACCCGAAAAATTCCTCGGTTGGCATCAGAAAACTTGGGGAAGCCCTATGCACGGTTGACTTGAGCAGGGAAAAATACGCCTCACTATGGAAGCTTGTTGAGGCTGACATTTACTGGGATGTCGTCAATGAAATAAGTGAAGTCGGTTACAGCGGCTTTGTGTACGATGTTTCAGTTGAGCCGTGCCAGAACTTTGTGGCGGGCTTTGGCGGCATTTTCGCGCATAACAGCGAGAAGGGCATAAGAAAAGTTTTCCAGCGCGCGCGGCAGGTTTCGCCTGTTGTTGTATTTTTCGATGAAATTGACAGCATCGCTTCAAGGCGTGGCACAACGGACCATTCAGGCGTGGGCGACCGCGTTGTAGACCAGCTTTTGACAGAACTGGACGGCGTTGAAGACCTCAAAGGCGTTGTGTTCATTGCCGCAACCAACAGGCCCGACCTCCTTGACCCCGCGCTTTTAAGGCCGGGCAGGATTGACAAGGTTTTAAAGGTGCCGGCGCCGGACGAAAAGGCGCGGCTTTCAATACTTTCAATTCACACGAAGGGTGTTCCGCTGGCGAAAAGCATTTCGCTCAAGGGGATTGCAGAAAAAACGGAGGGCTACAGCGGCGCGGATTTGGAGGGGCTTGTGAGGGAGGCGGCGCTGATAGCGATGGATGAATCAAAATTCAAGGCCATTGAGATAGGCGCTTCACATTTCGAGGCCGCGATGGCGAAGGTTTTGCCTTCACTGTCGAAAGACGTCGTGGACGCTTACGATGAATTCAAGAAAAACATCGGGCAGGCATTCAAGCCTTCGTATGTAAGGTGAGGCGCCGATTGCTTTTTTTTCCAGGCAATGCAGCAACTGTGCCCCTGCACACAATTTCCGCAAGAACATTCCCGATTAAGTCTGCCCCGGGCTCCTGCACAAAATCCCTGTATTTCCCTGGTGTATCAGCACGCCGTTCTGCGGCGTGCAGCTTTCCACGGTTGAATTTTCAGGTTCGCAGTAAATGAGCTGGAAATCCAGCGCGGCGTTGGAGTCAAGGTTCCTTATCTCCCAGTCCTGGCCCCTGTATGTTTTGCTCAAATAAGTGTACTGCTTGTCTTCCCAGAGTATGCGGTCCTTCTCGTACCTTGACTGGATTGTTTTCTGCTGCGCGTAATCAATTTCCGGCACCTTAATCCATATGGTGGAACCGTAAGTCGGTATGTTTTCAGTGCGGTTCCTTATCTGGTAAAACAAAACAAACTTGTTCGGTGGCGACTCATACTCGCAGAACACGAGGTTCGTGTCGAAATCGTATTTTCCGAAAAGCTCCGGGGGCACATAGCCGCATTCAGGGGAATTTTCAGCAACATTTGCGTATTCGCACTGCCCTTCCGCGCATGCCCCGCCCCTGAGGCTTGTGGTGCCCTCGCATTTGTCAGCGCAGTTCACGCCTTCGCACAAATCTATTTCAGGTTCCGGCTCCGGTGCGGGTTCGGGCCGCTGTTCGCATTTTTCAACAAGCGTGAAGCCTTTCGGCACATCGCAAGGAGTAGGGAATTCGGTGCATTGCCCCGAAGGGGATGTTGCCGGCGTTATCACTTGGGGGCACACCTGCTGCGTCTGTTGCTGCGCGCATCCCGCAAGGGCTATTGCAGCCAGAATCAGCGCCGCGAGAAAAATTTTCATGCTATTATTAGGGCTTAACCCCCTTTTAATACTTTTTTCCCGTGAAAATGTGCCTGCTGCATTTTTAAAGGCAAAGCGCCTGTGAAGCCGGCGGCTTCAATCATATTGCCGAAACCACTGCGAGAAGCACCGGGAAAAACACCACGCCCAAAACTGCAACCGCCATTGTTGCGAGCCATATCGCCTTGTTCCAAACGAAAACCTTGCTCCCGTCAAGCGGGAAAATGGGCAAAAGATTGAATGCCGCGAGGAACAAGTTGACGTACATCGCGGAAACCATTATTCTGGCGAGGAATTCCCCCGGCCTTAAAACCGCGAGCAGCGCGCCGAACAGGAATGCTATGCCGATGTTTGTGAGCGGTCCCACCCATGAAATTATCCCGTTCTGTTTTCTTGTGATTGAGTTCCCGTAAACATACACCGCGCCCGGTGCCGCGAAAACGAATGCGCCACTAGTCAGGATTGCAAGGCCTATTGCGAGCAGAAGCCCCTGCCTCCACGCCCTGAATTCCGCGTGCGCGCCGTAATGTATTCCGACGTATTTGTGCGCGAGCTCGTGCAGTATGAATCCGGTGCCGACGGCGACAAGCATTATCGCGAACTGCGTGAGGAAAGTTTCAAGGCCTTTAAGGCTGAAAATCCCGAAGCCTATCCACGCGAAGGCGAAACTCACCGTGAGCCAGCTTATTATGAGGTCGTTCCTCTCATTTTTGTTCATTCAACATCTTATTTATTCAAAAACAATAAAAACACAACCAAACGCGTATTTCGTTGATTGTCGTAATTCTTTTAAACCCTTTTGTGCAAGGTTTTCTTATGCTTTCAGGCGAAAAAGCGCAGGTTTCAATTGAAATGATAATAATCCTCGCCGCGGTTGTGGCAATAGTGCTGCTGCTGGTTTCACAGCTTCAAAAGACCGCGGAGAAAGGCGCCAAGGTTTTCAGCGGCAAATCCGACGACATTTTCAAGAAAATCGAGGACATCTGAATGCGCCGCAAAGGGCAGCTGAGCCTCGAGTTCCTCATTCTCGCGTCAGCCCTCCTGGCATTTTTCGCGGTTTTCGCCGCGGCGTTTTCCGGAATGCGCGACTCAGCCCTTGCCGCGATAGATGTCCGCAACGCCAAATCGTTTTCATACGAAGCGAATGAAAAGGCGCAGGCGCTTGCATTGCTCGGCGAAGGCTCCGAAAAACCGATAGGGGTGAACGCCATTGCCGAATGGCGGCTTGAATCCGGCGGCGGCGGCGCCTTCCTCCTCATTCCGGGCCCCGGCGGAAAAAACTTTTCCGTGGCATTCCCGGAAAATATTTCTGTCCGGCTCCGGAGCGGAACGTTTTCCGGAAGCCGTTCATTCACGCTGAAAAAGTCCGGCGGAAAAATAATCCTTCTTGACTGAAATTTTCACATCCCTTGCGCCGAAGCCGTAAGGCATCCTCATTTCAGTGGAAGTTTCAAAGCCGTTCCCCCGAATTTCCCGCAGTTTCACGCCGTCAACCTCAAGTGAAAAATTTCCGTTTCCCAGAAAAAACTCCGCATCCTCAGCCATTTCGCCTTCCGGAGTTTCATCCATCGCCCACACTATGAGCAGGTCATCCATTTTTTTCTGCGCGATGATTTCCGTCGCGGAGAATTTTTCCCGCTGCCCCTCAAAAAGTGCCAGCACAATAACCGTGAGCACAAAAAAAGCTAGGAGCGCTTCGGCCGAGAAAAAGCCCTTTTCAGCCGCCACACACAACAACCCCCAAAATCCCTTTCCTGCCCCCGTATTCGCCCATGAAAACCACGAATCTTTCAACCGCAATGCATCCTCCGGTGATTTTCCCGAAAAAGAATTTTTTCGCGGAGTTTGGAAACCTTTCGTAAACGGCCGCGAGCCTCATTTTGCCGAAATCCCTTTCCCTTATCCGCCTTAACAGCCCGGCATCCACGGCGTTCGGCATGAACCTGTTCTTTTCAGCGTCAAAATAGGCCGAACCCGCCGCGGGGTTTTCAGGGTTTCCGGCCTTAATCACGGCGTCCGAGAGCGCCACGGCAAAAAGGCTTTTTTCGGCGTCTTTCGCCTCCGCAGAGATGCCTAATGCAATGCCTGAAAAAGAGTAATAAATGAGGAAAAGCCCTGAACCCAGGATGAACGACGCCAGCAGCACATCAACGCTGAAAATTATTCCCCTGCCCATAATGCCCCCCTGTTCCGGCAAAAATTTTTTTCCCGCCAACGCCCTGCACAATGTTCACGTTTTCAGGGATAAGCGGCCATTTTCCGCCGGGGTTTCCGCACTCAAGGTTTTCCTCAAGCGTTCCGCCCGCCGCCGCGTAATAATAGTTCAGCACCCCGGCGCATGTGATGCCGGAAACCTTTTCCGTGAAAGCGCTTTCCATTGCGGAAGCGCCGCCCATTACGCTTTGCTCCATGCGCAGGATGAAAAACGTGAACGCGGCGAGCGCGAGCACCGCGAGAAGGAACTCAAGGCTGTTCACGGCATAATCACCTCGGATGCCGCGGAATAATTCACGGGCAGCCTGAAAAAAACGGTGAAATTTCCGGCCCTGATTTCAGCGCACGGGAACAAATTCCCTTCAATGCCGCCGCTTACGAAATATTTTACATGCGCAATGCCGCCGGCTTTTATTATTGAAACTTTTGAAATTTCCCCAAGTTCCTCGGGGGAAAGGGTTTTTTCGATTTTTTCCGTGCCGTCAAAATTTTCCGAGCAGATTCCTTTTTTCCCCCCGCCCGAATTTTCAATCACCGGAATTATTTTCCGGTTCACGTTCAGCTTTATGGCCTCCCCTTCAAGGGCGCCAAGCGCGGCAGATTCAAGGATTGCGTTTTTCACCGCGCTGTCCGCAAGCAGCTCCGTTTCGGTGCGTTTCAGCAACGCCTGTTCAATCTGGGTTATATTTTTCCCGAGCCTTTCATATGCCGAATGTGTTCCGGCGCTTAAGCCGTG
The DNA here is from genome assembly GCA_035655375.1 of archaeon. GTDB lineage: Archaea > Iainarchaeota > Iainarchaeia > Iainarchaeales > Iainarchaeaceae > DASRUO01. Next base: position 5,827 of record DASRUO010000042.1, read on the forward strand.
CATTAAAAGGAGTATTTGAATTCCTGCCACAAGGACGGCCGCGCCGAAAATCCCGCGCTGTTTCATGCATTAAACTGCGTGAGTAAAAGACTTAAATACTTCGTCAATTGACGTATGTTAATATTTTGCCTTTGCCGGCTTTCCCCTGAAATAAAAGAACAAAACAGCGCCGGCCGCCACAAGCGCCGCGCCTATAATTGATAAAACATCCTGAATGCCAAGCCCCGCAACCTGAGGCACAGGCGCCGCTTCCGCGGCTTCTTCCCCGGTCGCTTCCGGAGGCGCGCCTGTTACGCCGGTTTCCTCTTCCGGTGCAGCGCCGTTTTTCCCGGTTTCTGCCCCTGCACCTGTGGATGAACCATCCTGCGTGGCCGGCTGCCCTGCATCCTCCCCGAGCGTTTCACTTCCAGTTTCCGGGGTTGCCTGCAGCATCCTGTCAGAGGATTTTTCAAAAGATGAAGCGCCCTGCAGCGAAGCCATGCCCGCGAAAAGGAACACTATTCCGAGAAGCACGAGCGCGCTCGAGGAAAGCACGATGAAAATGTTTGTCTGCCCCTTTCCCGAGCCGAGAATTTCTTTCCCCCTGCGCGTGAGCGCGTAATACTTCCACTTCCTTCCCTCATCGCGCAGCTCTATGAGGCCTGAATCCATGAGTATTTTCGCGTGCTGCTTTATCGTGGGCGCCGCCATGCCGGTTTTCACGGAAAGTTCCGAGAGCGTGTAATTCCTTTCCTCAAGCATCTTGAGCATGCCCGTCCTTGTCCCGGAGGAAAGCGCCCTGAAATCGCTTTTGGAGATTAGGAGCTCGTTGCCCATTTTTTTACACTCTTCATATCAGCGCGATAAGCACAAGCACGATGAATATCGCGACAGCGAAAGCCCTGTTATAATATGCAATGAGCCCGACAATTGCCGGCGCTATGAGAAAATAAACCGCCGCATCCGCCTGGTGCCTTGCCACAAGGAACCCGTAAAACGCCCCGATGGTTATAATGATAAAAATGGCCGCCACGAACGTGCTTATTCCGGAAGTTATATAGTCCCCGATTTTC
>DASRUO010000043.1:0-7422 GCA_035655375.1 archaeon
ATTGCATAAAGCATTGTCGCAGGCTTTTTCCCTAGAACTTTATACCCATGCGCGACCCTTTTCGGAATAATTATAAGCTTCGGGTTTTTGGAGGAATCAAGCTTTAATGCGGCTTTTTTCCTGAACCCAGGTGAATCCTCGCGCAGATCGTACAGCGCCACGAGCGCGACGCCCGAAACAAGGAACCAGATGTCACGCTGGTTTTTGTGCCAATGGAACGCCTTTATCACGCCGGGCTTTGTGAGTGAAACCGAAACCTGGCTTATGCTGCCCGCCACCCAGCTTTTCCTCAGCACCTCGAGAAAATACCCTCTTTCATCCTCACGCTTTACCAGCTCAATTATTTTGATTCCGGGAAAGCCTTCAAGCTCTTTTTCAATCATTAAAACCACCTTGCCTGAAAACCCTTAAATAACTTATCCAGCCGCAAGAACCCTCCTGTAAATGCTTACCCCGCTGTTTGAAAATATCGGCACGAATTCCAGTGAGCCGTTGAATATTTTTTTGCCGGATTCGTTCACCCACACATAATCCGCCCCGTATTTTTCCGCTATCCCTAGTTCACCGGAGAAAAACAAGTTCACGTCTTCCACAGTGCCCTTTCTCCCGAATGTAAGGTAAGCGTGCGCAAGCACCGGTTTGTGCGGCGTTTTCCAGCTTATTATCGCGCCAATCCTCTGGTCCGACATTACAATGCCTTTGGGCTGTTCCGCGAGGAAATCAAGGGCTTCATGCTCAGCCGTGCTTATGAATGAAAGTGCATTATTGTTGGTCCACTGGCTTCTCTCGGAAAGCACGAACGGCGCGGAAAGCACGCAGGCAAGCACCAGCAGCGCCAATGCATAGCCGGGAATTTTCTGCCGCACTGAAATCAGCCAGTGCACGGCAAAAACCGCGGTTATGATGTAGAAGAAAATCAGGTACTCCGCGCCAAACCCTACCCTTGTGAGGGCAAACGACCCCAAAAGCCATGCCAGAAGCAGCCAGGCAACGCGTTTTTCCCCCGGAATTCTGGTAAGGCCGATGAGGCCGAGTATGAGCACCATGCCGAACCCCACAAAGTAGAACAGCAGCGGCTCCTGTTTTGCGATGAAAAAGTAAATCTGCTGGTGGGCGGCGATGACCTTGTCCTGGGAAGACCACAAAGCGTATAAAATTGCGGGAACCATGAAAACTGAAAAATTTGCCGCCACAATGATTGTTTCCTTTGAAATTTTTTTCGCGCTTATTGCATCCATAATCTGCATCAACGCCACCGTGACAGCGAAAAATATTGCGGTAACCGGATGGATAAAAAATATCACGAGTTCAATCGCCCCGGCAATCAGGAGCGGCTTCAAACTGCCTTTTTTTAGGTATTCGAGCACGAGCACAAAGCCGAGCAGCGCAAGCCCTAAAGCCCAGTACCTGTGCGGCACGAACATGTTCCCGACAAGGCTGTAGCCGTACCAGAAAGTGAGGTCGCTGCTCTTAATCCTCGCCACTTCCGGAAAAATGTTTCCGAGAAGCGCGACAAGCCATCCAAAGCCGCCCGCGAGCGATATGAAGCCGTAAGCGAAAAACCTCTCCCCGAATTTTTTGAAGACCAGGCCCAGAAAAATCCAGAGCGCCGTGAGGAAAAAAATCACCCCGAAAAACCTGGACAGCACAAAAACCGTTTCAATCGGCATTCCAATTCTTGCCGCCTGCCCCATGGCCAGGAACAGCGGCAAAAAATACCTGCCCTGCTGCGGCTCCGAAGTCTGCTTGTTTTCAAGGAATATGCCGTGCTGTGCGCCCTCGACAAAAGAGGCGTAAACATAGTTGTCTTCCGGGAACTCAAAACCTAAATAGCCATCCTTGACAGCATAACCCCCTAAAGTCGGCGCGAGCTGTACCGCCGACATTATTGCGGCGAATGCAAGCACCACGGCAAGTTCTTTTGCGCGCTTTTCCATTCAACCAATTCCATTTTATAATTGCTGTGTTTCCGCGTTTTTCCGGAACCACTTAATGGTTTCCCTGAGGCCGCTGTCAAGGTCTGTCTTCGGCCTGAAGCCGAGGATTCTTTCCGCCTTGGAGGTGTCGCAGACGCGCTTCATCCTGCCGGGGTTTTCCGACATGTCTTTCTCTATCTTCGCATCAACACCCATGAGTCCGATAATTTTTTCCGCGAGATCAATTATTTTTATGCCCCTGCTTGTGCCGAAATTTACGGGGTCAGGCTTCGGGTATTTCTCGCCAAGCATTGTGAATCCCTCCACTATGTCCTTCACAAACACAAAGCTCCTTTCCTGCTGCCCCGTGCCGAATATCCTGACCTTATTTTCAGCCATTATCTGGTGCATTATGGAGGGTATGACGTGCGACTTCACGGGGTCAAAGGCATCCCTCGGCCCGTAAGTGTTGAACGGCCTCGCAATCCCGATTTTCATGCCGAACTCCTCGGAAAAGGCTTTTGCTATGAGCTCGTCAAACCTTTTGCTCCAGGCGTACCCAAACTTTGCCTTGTCGGGTTCGCCTATAAAACCCATTTCCTCTTTGAGTATGCCGTCAACGCTGTCAGAATAAACGAAGGCGGAGCTTGAAATCACGGTTCTCTCAACAGTTGAATCCCTTATGGCGTCAAGCATGTTTGAGGTCATGAGGCTGTTGTCCCTTATCATTGTGGCCGGGTGCTCGATGTTGTAGTTCACGCCCCCGACAATTGCGGCGAGGTGGAAGGCCGCATCCATTCCCTCAACCGCTTTCCTGCATGCCTTCATGTCCCTGAGGTCGCACTGCAAAACCTCGACTTTGCCGGCTGATTCCGCAAGGTTAACCGCCGCCTTTCTGCTGTTTTTTCCTTTCGACGTCACCCTCACATGGGCGCCGCGGCCCGTGAGAAGCTCTGCAAGGTGCGACCCTATGAAACCGGTGCCGCCGGTAACCAGTACGTTTTTGCCTTTCCAGAACGGCATTACACCACAATTAATCCTTCCTATCGCGTTAATAAAAATCTTACTTCCCCGGATTTTATACCAATCACGGCGCCGGCCTACGCATTTGTCTTTTGAGGGGGGGCTGAAATGCTATTATTAAAAAGTTGCCTCCAATTTTTTTATTGCCATGGTGCGAAAAGTTACCCTGCTTGGCACACTTCCGCCAATCAAGGGGATAAGCGATTACTGCATAGAGCAGGCCCGCACGCTCGGCCTGAAAATAAATGTTGTTTTCCTCAACTTCAAGGCCATTTACCCGGAATTTTTGTATCCCGGCGGCACCAAGGAAAACGACCCTTCATTCAGGGCGCCTGAATCTCAGAACATAGAGGTAAGGAATATTCTCGCGTGGTACAACCCTTTCAGCTGGGTTTCCGCCGGCTTTGGCGCTGAAGGCGAAATTTTCCATTTCCACTGGTGGACTTACTTCCTTTTCCCGGTTGTTTTCACTGTCGCCCTGATAGCGAAACTCCGGGGGAAAAAAATCGTGTGCACCGTGCACAATGTCATTGCGCACGAGTCAAACTTTTTGGACAGGCTCCTCACGGGGACAATGTTCATGCTGCCCGACAGGTTCATTGTCCATACACAAAAAAACATGGAGCAGCTCCGCGGGGCGTACAATATAAAACAGTCCGCCATCAGCGTGATACCGCAGGGCGTTTATGCCTTTTACCTCGGCAAAAAGGTTTCAAAGGCTGAGGCAAGGAAAAAGCTCGGCATTCCAGGCAAGGCGAGGGCGGTGCTTTACTTCGGCAACATCAGGAAGTACAAGGGCGTAGAGGATTTCATTGAGGCGTTCAAAATTGCGGTTGAAAAGGACCGCTCATTATTTTTGGTGATAGCAGGCCGCCCATGGAAAGAAGAACTGCGGAATTCCATAAATTCGTCGGTCAAGGGGATAAAGGGCAAGAAAATAGTGCTTGATTACATTGCCTCTTCAGACATAAAATATTTTTTCGAGGCAGCCGATGTGGTCGTTCTCCCTTACAGGAATTTCACGGCCCAAAGCGCTCTCGGCAACATTGCACTTGCATTCGGAAAGCCCATGATAGTTTCAGATGCAGGCGGCCTTCCGGAGCTTGTCCTCGACAGGAAAATGGTTTTCAGGGCAGGAAACCCTGAAGGCCTCGCATCAAAAATTATGCTTGCTTTTTCGGAAAAAGGCCTGCTGCAAAGCATGGCGCTTGACTCAAAAAAACTGGGGCAAAAATACTCTTGGGAAAGCATTTCCGATAGCACCATAAAGCTGTACGACGCCCTTTTAAGGCAGTGAAAGCCTTTTTCTGTACCAAATTCTTTTTAAGCCGCTGCAAAACAAATTATATAATACCCCCAAGCCCCACTTATATATTCAAACCATTTTCCGGTGTCTTTGATGGATTTTTTTGCCGAAAAAAATTTTGTGGCCGCGGCCCTCGCCGTTTTTTCATTAACCTTCCTGGTTTTCTTCCCGCACATTTACGCCTCAATAGACGAGCACACCTTCCTGAAAAACGCGCTCCTCCTCCGCGGCGGCTCGATCAGCGAGCAAAACCCCGAACTCGCGTGCAGGTCAACCCTCTTCACATCACAGGGTTTCGTCGGAAGCCAGTTCATCGGAAAATCAATTTTCCTCCTGCCGTTCACCTTTTTCGGCCTTGGCGCTGTAATGCTTTCCGGCCTTGTGATACACCTCATAAATGCGGCGCTGTTTTTTCTCATACTGAGGAGGCTCCGCATTGACGCGAGGTTTTCCGTGCTGTACATTTTTTTCCCTGTAATGCTGTGGGAAAGCAGGACGCTGTACAGCGAACTTCTGGTTCTCACCGCTTTCCTCGCCGCATTTTACTTTTACGTGAGGGAAACTCGCCTCGGCAATGCTGCTTCGGGGTTTTTGTTCGGGCTTGCCGCAATCGTGCGCTATGATGCTGCTGTCGGCTTCGCCGCGTTTGCGGCTCCGCTGGTTTTTCTTGACAGGAGAAAGCTTTTTGAAATGCTTGCAGGGTTCACGCCTGTTGTTATCCTGATACTGCTGTTCAACGCTTTCGCCTACTCAGGGCCTTTGAATGCGGGATACGGCTCCGGAGTATCAATTTTTTCATCTCTCATAAACATTAACCCGCTTACATTGCTTGCCTATACTGCAATACTGCTTGTGCTCGTCCCTCCCGGTTTGCTTGCGTCGCCCCTGCTTTCACGGAAAAAAAATTACCTGCCCCAGTTCATCCTCATTTCCCTTGCATACCTGTGGCTCACTTCAAGGTTCACGGACATAACCGCTTTTCCGCTTGAAATCGACACCCTCCTGACCGCGAGGCTGAGGTATCTGGTGCCCCTCATAGGGCTTCTCCTCATACCTTATTCTGAACTTATGGACAAAATTTTCGGACGGCTCAAGGTGAAAAGAAACGTTTTGTTCGCGGCACTATTGATTGTTCTGGCTGGCGGCGCTGTTTTCGCCTCCTCTGTCCACGCAAATTTCACCGGCTCGCGCTTCGAGACTTTCAGCCAGATAAAGTCAAGCGTTCCGCAGGATGCGCTGCTCATCGGCAGTTCCGACAACTGCATTTACTCAATCACCCAAAGCCTTGAAAGAACGAGGTACATGAACATTGTCCCTGAATACGATTTGGGCGTGGAGGGAAAAAACATCTCCCTCAGTGAAAGGTTTTCATCCGGCACATACTTCATGGATTTGGGCTATTCAAACCGCTCCTCGAACACAAGCCAGAGGCAGGAAAACACGGACGCGGAAAGGAAGTTCATGCAGGACTTCATTGAGGGCAATAAGGAAACCCTTGAGCCCGTGTTTGAAACTGAAAACCCGAACAGCCTGAGCATTTACAGGTGGAAAGGGTAAATTCAGCCGCGGGGTTTTTATCCGTGCTTCAGGCAGTTTGAATACAAATTAATGGCAGGGTTGTGGAACCAAAAGTTTGCCGGTTCCGCGCTCCAGGAGTTTATGAGCGGGCAGTTCCTGATTGCATCATATGTTTCCAGTGGTTTTTTGTCGCAAAAATACCTGGACTTGTCCGATGCAAGGCTGGACAATATTATATAATCGGCGCCGTAAAAATTTTTGTCCGTAACATAATAACTCTTGATTAAATAATAATCGCCCGCATTGTCCGGCCCTTTCCCGGTATAACCCCAAGTGTAGTAAAATTCGCTGTCAAGGGTGGGGCCGTAGGCTTCAGTAGCTATAACGGAATCTTTCGGGATGTTTTCCTTTATCCAGCCGGCCGACACAAGCCTTGAATCAGTGTTTGTCACGAGGCTGTATGTCACCTGTGCAGGGAAAATCAATGCCAAAGCCACAAGCAATACATAAGCCGCTTTAATGTAGCCGGGCTTGCGCACCTCTTTGAGGTATTCATAACCTTTAATGATTGCAGCGCCAGCCAGTATCGCAATAAGCGGATAAACGGCAATTGAGTACCTCGGCTCCCTTGCGGATATTAAAGACAGCAAAAAAATGAACGAAAGCCCTGAAATTCCAAGCAACTCATGCTCTGTTTTCTTTTTTCTCCAGAAGTATATGAGGCCGGCGGCCGCGAACAGCGCAGGCACCCCGAATCCTTCCCATATGCCGAAAAACTGGTTTCCCTCCCAAAAAGGGATGCATACCGAAGAAACCCTGTCCTTGACCATGCTGAGCACGTGCATGACGTCGTTCACGCCCTGCGAAAAGTTCAGCAAAAAAATGAAATTCAAAACAAAGCCGAAAAGGATGACGTATTTCAGGTACGGAATGGCCCTGTTTTTCTGCTTCAGCAGGAAAAAGCCCGCAACAACTGCCGGCACTATGAAAAGCCCGTAATAATTCAGGCTTGTTGCAAGCGCGGTGAAAAGCGCAATCCACCGGATTTTTTCATTTTTGTAGGCAAGGTAATACAGTGACAGCAAAAAGAACAGCGCAATAAAAATATCGGCTTTTATGAGTGCGGAGGACGCCACAAAGCCCGGTGAAACCGCGAGCAGAAAAGCAGCTAAAAGCGCCGCCTTGGAACTTTTCGAGATTTTTTTGGCGAACACATAAACAAGGATTAAGGTGAGCAGGGACGCCAGCACGGCCAGGCTCCTGGAAAGGATAAAAAAATTGCTGAGGTGTGAATGGTAAAAATCGGCGAAATCCCCGAAGCCGGCAACTTCCCCGGTTGCATTCAGCACAATGAAATATGCGCCGTACAATGCCAAGTGGGTGTAAAACATTAATGGCGGGTATATGGAGTTGGTCGGCAGGAAGCCGTTCTCACCCATGCGCATGGTATTGGTCACAACGAACTGTTCGTCCGGGTGCAGGTAATAAGGCAGCCCCCATGAAATAAGCGAAAGGCTGAGCCCGAGGCTCATCAGGAGAATCAGCGACAGCAGGAAGAGAGAGGCGCGGTTTTCTTTTCTGAGTTCCGCAAGCATGTTTTCACCGTTTTTCCAGCACCCTGCCAATGCAAAGTGTTTTGCCCATTATAACGTTTTTCCC
>DASRUO010000044.1:0-2442 GCA_035655375.1 archaeon
AGGCTTAACCCTGAAGGCACAAACTTCACGCCGGCGAGGCCAGAATGCAGGATGCCATTTACGACGGCCCCGCCGGCGTGAAGTTTGTGCCTTCAGGGTTAAGCCTTGAAAACTACAGGCGCGTCGACTCCGAACGCCTTCAAACGGTCATTGATTCCATCCGCAACCAGTTTGATTTCATTCTCCTTGATTGCGCCGCGGGCATAGAAAAAAACGTTTTGGCGGCGCTCTCCGCTTCAGATGAGGTCATCCTCATCACCTCGCCGACAAGTCCGAGCATTGCCGACGTTTTGAAGGCGAAAATCACGGCGCAGAGGATAGGCTGCAAGCCGATAGGCGTGATAATAAATTTCGTGCGCGAGGAAAAAGGCGAAATAAGGAAGGATGACGTGATGAAGCTCCTTGAGTTGCCGGTTCTTGTCTCCGTGCCATGGGATGATGAGGTGCGGAAAAGCTTCATGCAGGAACACGTGATGCCCGTAATGATAAGGAAGCCGGGCTCGCCCGCCGCCGTCGCTCTGCAGAAAGCCGCCGCAAAGCTTGCCGGAATTCCGGTGAAGATCGAGGAAACAAAAGGCTCCGGACTGGGCGGGTTTTTAAACAAATTGTTTTCCATATTCAAGAGGAAGCCAAAAGCCGCGGAGGCGAAAAAATGACGAACAACAGGCCATTCGACCTTTTGAATGATTCCCTCGGGAAAAACGTTCTTGTTGAATTGAAGGGAAACGTTTCCTTCCGCGGAATCCTCAAGGCCTTCGACGTGCACATGAACCTCACGCTTGAAAACGCCGAAAAGCTTGAAAACGGCGAGGCGAAAAACAAGTACGGCAAAGTGCTTTTGCGCGGCGACAACGTGACCCTGATTTCGCCTTAAGCCCGGAAAATAACAGCTTCTTTTCCCGATAGCCAACTTTTAAATTCAGTGCCTAACTAAATTTATCCGCGGGCCCTTAGTTCAATGGCAGAACGCTCGGTTGGCAATCGGGAGGCTGCGGGTTCGATTCCCGCAGGGTCCACACGCGCTTTTCTCTTTTCTTTGAAAGAAAAGAGAAACCCGCGCTAAAGAGAAAAGAACAAGAATCTGTGCTAAAGAGAAAAGAACAAGAACCCGCACTAAAAGAAAAAGAACGGGAAAGAAAAACCTGCGCTAAAAAAGAAAAGAAAAAGAACCCGGAAAAAAGTTTCACAAAAAAAGAATGTGTAAAGCGTTTACGTAAAAGAAAGGGAAAATTTGCGCTAAAAATAAAGAGGCGAAAAGAAAAGAAAGCCGAAAAGAAAAAGCCGCTTTTTAACCGAGGCTTTTTAATCTGAAGGGAAGAATGTTATTTGCATGAATTTTAAGGATTTTTCATTCGCGCCGGAGCTTTTGAAGGCGGTGGCAGAGCTCGGCTTCGAGGAACTGACGCCGATACAGGAACAATGCATTCCTGAAATAAGGAAAGGCCACGACGTCATCGGTCAGTCAAAAACCGGTTCGGGCAAAACCGCGGCCTTCGGCCTGCCGATCCTTGAAAAAATCAGGAAAGGCGAAGGCATCCAAGTGTTGGTCCTGACGCCGACAAGGGAATTGTGCGTGCAGGTTTCCGATTCCATGGAGAGCTTTTCAAAATACCTGGGCTTAAACGTTGCAAGCGTTTACGGCGGCGTAAGCTACAACCCGCAGAAGGACGCGATAAGGAAGGCCGAAATAGTGGTCGGCACGCCCGGCAGGACCCTGGACCATTTAAGGCAGGGCTCAATCTCTTTTGAAAAGGTGAAATTTTTCGTCCTTGATGAAACCGACAGGATGTGCGACATGGGCTTTTACGATGACGTCGAGAAAATCCTTTCCACCGTGCACGGGAAAAGGCAGATGCTCCTGTTCAGCGCCACGATAACAAGTGATGTGCAGAAGCTCGTGAGGAAACATTTGAAAAACCCCGTGACAATCAAGAGCAGCGCTTACGTAGAGGAAGGGTTCCTTGACCAGAAATATTTCGAGATTGCGCAGGAAGAAAAATTTTCACTTCTCGTGCATTTCCTGAAAAACAACAGGTTCGGCTTATCTCTTGTTTTCTGCGGCACAAGGCGCGAGGTTGACGCCGTCGCAAGAAACATAAAGAAAAACGGCATTGAAGCGATGGCGATCCACGGGGGGCTGCCGCAGGGCAAAAGGTCAAGGGCGCTTGACGCGCTGAAAAGCGAGCACATTGATGTATTGATAGCCACAGATGTCGCGGCTCGCGGCCTCGACTTAAGGAACGTTTCATACATTTACAATTATGATGTCCCGAAAACCGCGGAGGAATACATCCACCGCATCGGGAGGACGGCGCGCGCGGGCGATAAAGGGTTTGCCATAACGCTTCTCACCCCGCGCGACCACGACAATTTCCGCTCGGTTTTGCGCGACCCGAACATTAAAATTGAGGAGGGCGGAATGGTTGAGTTTGAAAAGGTGCA
>DASRUO010000045.1:0-3891 GCA_035655375.1 archaeon
ATTACGATTACGCTGAAGACAGCCTCTTCATGTACAACGAGAAAAAAAAGTCAGGCGGAAGCGTGGAGCTCGGCGAACTCGTGATAGACCTCGACAGGGCCGGAAACGTGGCCGCGCTCGAAATATCCGGGGCGTCAAAATACCTTTCCGAACTCACGGGGAGAAAACTTTCCAGGGCGCAGCTGAAAAAAATGGATGAAGCGGCAATAACCGTGAACGCGAAGAAAGGCACCATAATAATCAAAATCTTTTTGCCAATCGAAAACGAAAAAGTGCCCGCCACGATAGCGGTCCAGAACATGAATTACAACAGCCCGGCACTGGCGCACGCGTGAAAAGCCACACCATGAATGGGCTAATTAAACCTGTTTCTCCGGTGCGGTCACCCCACCATTTTTTCCAGAATCCTCAGGTGCAAATGTTCAAACCTTGCGAGGAAAAGGCTCGCCCTAAACCTTCCCAGTTCGTGCCTTAAAACACCCCAGCGGCTTTTCAGCAGCGCGTCAACTTCAGCTTCAAGCCTTTCACTGTCGCCGCGCCCTTCCAGCTGTTTTTCGCGCACCGAAAACCGTGAATCAGCGGTTTCAAGGATTGTTGCGAGAATTTTTTCCCTCACCTCAGGCCTTGAAACGCCTACAGCGTCCAGGGCATAATCAGCGGCAACGCGTGAAACTTCCGCGTCCCTTTTACGTGCGACTTTTTTCAGCATTTCAGAAGCGGCATTGTGCTGCGCAAGGGCGTCAGTAAACTGTTTCCCGGTGCCGTCTTTTTGTTTTAAGGCCTTTTTTGAGAGGGCTGACACTTTTGATTGCATTTCCCTGCTCGCGTTTTTAGAGAGTTCACGCAAAAACTTTTCAGTGACTTCATGCGGCTGAAGCCCTAAACGCCCTGCAACCTTTTCATTCACGCCGTTCGCAATGCCTTTCAGTTCGCGTGAACTCGGCCTGAACCAGCCTTTCACAATGCTGCGGGCTTTCACAGCCATGCGGGCGGCGGGTTTCATAAGTAAAAGTAAGGCAGGCGGAAATATAAAAATCTAACACCTGCGGAAAAAACGCGCGCAGCGCCTGAAAAAAGCCCTAAAAATGGTTTAAGCCCTGAAAAACCCTTCCAAAAGCCGGCAATAAAATTTTTATGCGCAAACAGCGTTGTTTTAATGCATGAAAGTAGTGAGGGTCGATGAAAGCCTCGTGGGCGAGATAGCCGCGCTCCTGAGGAAAGAGTTCGTGAAGCCGCCTTACAACGAGAAATGGGTGTTGTCACAGCTCGTTTCAAGGGTTGAAGAGGTTTTCACCGACAACAGGAAATACTGTTTCGCCGCGATTGAGGAAAACATTGTTGTCGGCGTGGTGCTTGCAAGCACAATCGTTTTCCGCGAAGGCTCAAGGTGTTTCGTGGAAGAATTCGTGGTTGATTCGGAAAAACAGGATAAGGGCGTGGGCACAACGCTTTTACAGCGCTTGGAGGAAGAGTGCGCGAAAGCTGGAATAGGCACGCTCTGGGTCACCGCGAACCGGAAATCGCGCGCGCAGGACTTTTACGAAAAAAACGGGTTCAAGGCGTCGGATTACAGGCTGATGGAGAAAAAGGTTAAGTGAGAGCAAAACCAGAAAGGCGCCCGGAAATTAGGCTGGAAAACGATTAGAAGCACTTTCAAAACTTTGATGCCGATGCTATTCACGGAATCTTTCCCGCAAGTTATGCCAAAAAAAAGCAAGCTTATTAAGTGGTTTATTTCCAATATTTTATGAAGTTTATTGCAAGGTGTTTTTCATGCCGCGCGCCCCGAAGTTCCCCCAGCATTCACAAAAAAGGCTGCGGGAGATGTCTGCCCGCGTGGACCATTTCTTGGCACAGCTTCCAAAAGAGTTTTCCCTTGAAGAGACACTCAAAAGGGAAAAGATGGATATTGATGTCCCGAAAGAAATTGCGGAAAAGTTTACTGCCGTGTCGGCCAAAGAATTTACGAAAAAAGCCCCTGACTCCGCGCAGAGAATAATGTGGAATAAGGGCGCGGGCTTCTGGGCACGGATTGAACGAAAACATGTTTTTGAGGCGACAATTAAAACAATTTTCAAAGTCGTCCCTTTCCAGGCAAATGACAGGGTTGTCAGCCTTGGCTCTGGACCGGGCATTATTGAAACTTTTCTCGCCAAAGAAGTCATCCCTAGAGGGCAGCTGACACTCGTAGACCACGCGAATGAAATGAATAGGAATGCGAGAACTTTTGCTGCGAAAAACGGCGTTAAAAACATGAAATTCGTTACAGGGGACATGAGCAGAATCCCGCTGCGCTCAGGGACTGCTGACGTGGTTTTAGCAATAAATTCCCTCCAATGGACGGAACACTGGGAAAGGGCAATCAGTGAAATGAAGCGTGTGCTCAAAGACCATGAGGATTCCCGCGTGGTGATTTCGGTAAATGCTATCCGCGGCTCGCACGTACGCGCAAAGTGGGGTCTTGACATCCTGCAGGACGAATTGCTACTTCAGGGCTTTATCCCCCTAACCGCGGGCGTTATAACCACAAAAGGCCAGAAAGACATTCTCAACGTCAGGGCAATAGTTGTCGCGAAGCTGAAAAAGCCAAGAAATTTAAACCCTTAAAGCGTTCATTTAATTGTATGCCCGGAAAAAGGCCTGAAGAGCCTTGGCGGCCGAAAAGGCCGGACCCGAAAAAGCCGCTGGTGGAAACAGCAGTAAAGCCGATTAGAGGCCAAGGGTTTCCGCTTGAAGAAATCGCCAGAAGGGCAAAGGCGCACGAGGAAAAACGACTTGCCGCACACGAGGAATTGAACAAGTGGCTTTCCCTTAACGCTGCCTGCGCTGAAGGGGCTTTAAGTGCCATTGAACATTTCCACCCAAACTTCAACAAGACCAGATTCATTGAAAACTACTGGGACTATGAAGCCGCGCTTGAAAATTTTATGGCTTACTCAAGGGAAAAATACACTAGCGAGAAGTATTACGTCAAAATCAAAGGACTTGAAGGCAAGCCGCAAGCTAAAGGCGTGATTGAGAAAAACTATGAGGAAAGAAACGGGTTAGAAAAACGTGCCCGCGAAAACCGCGCATTAATGAGGGAAAATTTAATGAAAGCTTTCTGGGATGAATCCATTGTGAATGAATATTTAAGCATCATAAGCCAAGAATTAGAGGCTTATTCACGCTGACACTAACAAAAGCAGCTGCCGGCAAAAACAGCCTTTTTCCACGGATTCAGCACGCGCCTTAACGATAGTTAAATTTAAATAGGCTGCAGGGCGCAATATATACGAAAAGAAAAAAGCGAGAAACAGTGATTAACTGGATTAACCGAATTTTCTTTGAATAAAATACGATAGAGGTGAAATAAAATGATGAGATTCAAATACAATAGGGATACTCATACGGTTGAAGAAGTTCCCCACAGGGAATCATTCGGCTTTGAGAAAAGCAGGTGAAAAACCTGCTTTTAAGAAGGGCCTGCTGACAAAGCCTTTGAAAGCGCTCAGCGCTTGAAAGGCGTTTAAAGGAATACTCCGGCTTGAACGGAAAAACAAATGAAGCCGGGAAAAGTTCCCGAAAGCGGCAGGCTCTCAAAATACTTATTTTCTTACTTGTGAAAGCTAGAGGTTCTTTTCTTTTTAGCGCGGGTTAACCTGTTCTTTTTCTTTTTAGTACAGGTTTTTTGTTCTTTTCTTTTTAGCGCGGGTTTCAGCGTTCTTTTTCTTTTTAGCACAGGTTTTTTTTTTTCTTTCCAAGAAAAAGAAAAAAGTGTGGGAGCGGGAGGATTTGAACCCCCGCTGCAGCGTCCCGAACGCTGAGTCCTAACCAGGCTAGACTACGCTCCCACGCGAACGGAAAAATTAGTGGCAAAATAGGTTATTATTTGTTTGGTATGGCGCCGGG
>DASRUO010000046.1:0-3242 GCA_035655375.1 archaeon
CCGCTTTCTCGATTTTTTCCCTTGAAAGGCTTCCCCTGCCAAGCACCAATGCGATGATTTTCGCCTCTTCAATGCCCGCATTTTTCGCGCGCAATATTGCGGAAATGTTTTTCGCGTCAATCTGCGCCTTAAGCATTTCAAGGATTATCCTTTCATCGCGGAAAGAGTTTTTCGCGAACTCGGGAAGCTTCCTGAAATAATAATCGTCCAAGGCGAACAAAAGCGCTGAAACGTCGTTTTCCTTCTCGTACTTCCTCAGCCCTTTCTGCAGCACCGCGCCATAAACCGTTCCCCCCAATTCCGATACCGCTTCCTTCACGTTTTTCGCTTCAAGCGCCCTCCTTAAAACCGCTTTTGAAAGGATGCCTGTTTCAAGCACAAGCTGTTCAGTCTCCTCAATGCCCTGTCCGAGATGCTTTCCAAGGATTAAAAGCTTCACATTATTCACCTCGTACTTTTCGAAAAGCTGCATTATGTCCGGCCTCAAATCCTTCGGGCTGATTTTCACTATCTGCTTAAGCATCCTCGAAAAGTTTTTCGTGCACGCCAGCTCTATCTGGTCTTCAAGGGCTTTCCCCTTCAGCGCGCTTCCGACAAGGTCCTGCTTGTAAGGCGTCCTTTCAAGCAGCGCGTAAACCTCCCCCGCGTTTTTTGCTTCAATGAGCGCGTAAACTTCCCTCGCGGACAAAAGCGACTGCTTCAATGCCTTCACGCGCGCGTTCGCGTAGCCATACTTCTGCGCCCTGAAAGCGATTGAGCCTTTGAGGCCTTGCACTATTTTCATCCCTTCACCTTTCCGAACAGGTCATTGAAAACTATTTTCCTTGCCTCGGGTCCGTTGTGCCTGAAAACCGATTCAAGCGAGCTGTCAATGCTTACCTTTCCGTCCTGTGAGAAAATTATCGCGCCGCCGGCAATGTCAACCGCTTTCGCTGAAACATTTTTCGAAAACTTTTTCGCAATCTTTGCGTCCTTTTCGTTCACGCTTACAACCGTTTTCCCGCCCAACGATTTTTCGGCTTCGGCAATCCATTTCTTCAAAAGGCCCCCATAATTTTTTTCATCAGGAAGTTTGCTGAACTCGCGCCACACAATGCCGAGGTTTTCCTCAACAACTTTGCTTTTGGCCTCGCTCACGATTTTTTTCGCCCTCAGCTGCGCGCCGCTCAGCTTCTCGGTTTTCTCGGCCGCCACAAGGCCTTTCGCCCTTGCGCGCGCCTCTTCCTTCCTTTTCCGCGCCTCTTCCCTTGCGGCTGAAATTATCGCGGATGCTTCCTTTTCCGCCTTCGAGGTTATCGCGGATGCTTCCTTTTCCGCCTCCTGCAAAAGGCTTTTCTTCAGGTTTTCCATGCTCATCTGCGAATCACTTTATTTTCCGTGCGAATCCTTTATGCCGTATTTTTTTTAAGAAAAAATCCAGCAGAGCACTTTATTCATGCCCCGCCGGTGCTCAATGCGAGGAGCAATGCGACAACGAACCCGAATATAACGATTGTTTCGGGTATTGCAAGCCAGATAATCAGCTTGGTTGAAAGCTCCGGCTTTTCCGCTATCGCGCCCATCGCGCTCGCGCCGATTGCTGACTGCGCCCATCCTGTTCCAAGGGCTCCGCCGAAAATCGCTATTCCCGCGCCGATTGCTGCAGCGCCTGCCGTTTCCAGTATCACCATTTCCATTCACCCCCTTTTAACCTTCCTTTGTATATTTCCTTTCAAGCCTGAAGGGCTCAAATTCCCTGCCTCCGCCCTCGTAAAACTTGGAGTAAAACTCCACGTAATTGAGCCTCGCGCCCTGAATCAATGCCTCGAACATTGCGAGGAAAGCGTTGAAAATGTGCCCGAATATATAAAGTGGGAGCAAAATTATAACAAGCAATCCCTTGTCAAGTGAAGGGAACGCGAGGTCGTTCAGGATGAGCGCCACAACAACCCCCACCAATCCAACAGCCAGAATCCTTGCGAATGAAAGCACGTTGCCTAAAACACTGGGCACCTCTATCACGCCGACCATTCCCTCAACCATGAGCACCGGAATCAGTGAAATGCCGAGAAGGATTCCTGAAGGAAGGAGAAGTTCCTGCGGAAACGCCTTAAACATCAGCGTTGAAACGAAAACCGCGCCGAAGGCCGTCACGCCGAACCAGCCGAGCTTCGCCATCATGTGTTTCCTGTCATTGTGCCTTGAAGCGTTGATGAAGCCGAGGAGGAAGCCCAATGCAACCAGCGCGAAACCCACAAGCACGGTCATCGCTAGAATGGCTTCAATGTTGTGCATCCTTTCAAGGCCCGTGTAAAGCTCGAAATGTTCAAAGCCCAAAAGCGTGAAAATTTCCTTGTTCGGCATTCCCGCGTATTCATCAAAAATTATGCCGAAAATCAAGGTTGGAATTGCGCACCACATCCATATTTTTGCCACGGGGTTGAGGATGCTTTCCTTCGGGCTTTTGCTTAAAATGAAGCGCGCGAGCAGAAATGAAACCAGGCCGTAAAAGAAATCCCCCACAATCATGCCGTAAATGAAAGGGAAGAAAATCAGGAAAATTATTGTGGGGTCAATCTCGTTGTACTTCGGCACTGAAACGAACTTTGTCATGAACTCGAAAGGCGCAAGTACAGGGGAATGCTTCAGGAGCGTGGGCGCGTGCTCGTGGTTTTTTTCAATCTCTTCGCTGGAAAACTTCCTCACGAAAACCTTTTTCCCGAAAGTTTTTTCCAGCAGGCCCGAAAATTCCGCAAAGTTTTTTTCCGGCAGGAACGCTTCCAGCACGAAAGCGTGTTCCGTTCCGCCGAAGCTTGAAACTATAGAGGCTTTCGCCCTCCTTATCTCCAGGAATTCTTTCAATGCCGCGAGCACGGAAAAATTTTTCCTTGCGATTCCCGCAAGATTTTTTTCAAGCGCGATTTTTTCGCTTTCAAGCGCCGCAATCCCCGCTTCAGCCTTTTTCAGTTCCGCCGCCGGCACCGAAGACATTTCCGGAATGAGCTGCCTTTCAAAGCCAAGCCTTGCGGCTGATTCGCTGAATTCCGGAGCTTTGCCCTTTTCAACCGCTATAATGTAAAAGTTTTTTGATTTAGATAAAGGCTTTTCAGTGAATTCGGCGTGTCCCGCCTTTGCAATCTCGCTTTCAAGCTTTCCCTTGTTTTCCCTCGCAACCATTCCCGCGACAAGCTCTATGCTTTCAAAATCCGTTTTCCCGAAATCAAGGCCGAACCTTGAGTAAAGCCTGAGCTTTTCCTTCCTCT
>DASRUO010000047.1:0-3840 GCA_035655375.1 archaeon
AAACTCGTTTGAGGAATACCTGCAAAACGGCGGCTTTCCCGAATACTTAAAATACGGGAAAAACGAGATACTGCAGGAATTGTTCAACGACATAATTGCGCGCGACATCATTGTCAGGAAAAAACTTAGGGAAGAGAAGACAATAAGGGAAATGGCCGTTTACCTTGCCAGCAACACCGGAAAGGAATTTTCCTACAACAGCCTCGCAAAACTGTTCAGGCTCGGCTCGGTCAACAGCGCGGTTTCTTTTGTGTCCTACTTTGAGGAAAGCTACATGCTGTTCACGGTGCCAAGATTTGATTATTCCCTGAAAAAACAGCTGGTTAACCCCAAAAAAATTTATTCTGTTGACAACGGATTTTCAAGGGCCAACTCCGCCAGTTTTTCCGCCGATAAGGGGAGAATGCTGGAAAACACGGTTTTTGCCGGCCTCAAAAGGCGGCACCAAAACATTTTCTATTTTAAGGAAAAAAACGAGTGCGACTTTGTGGTGAAAGAAAAAGAAAGGATAGCCGGCGCAGTGCAGGTTTGCTTCGAACTCGGCGAAGACAACATGGAACGCGAGATTGGCGGCTTAACGGAAGCCATGGCAAAATTCAAATTAAAGGAAGGGCTGATTTTAACCTACAACCAGGAAGACACATTAAAGCTGAAAGGCGGGAAAATAACCGTAAAGCCCACGTGGAAATGGCTCGCATCAATGTGAAAGCCTTAACCGCGTGGCGGGAAAAACGCGCCTAACGCCGGCTTTCTTTAAGCCTCTAAAAGCCGCTTAACGCCGGCTTTAAAAAAACCTTTAAATACCTGAAAGCAGTTATTTTCTGCATGTTCAGGGTTTTCATTGAAAGCTTTGCCGAGGCCGTGAAAAAGCCTTTGCTTCTGGCGCCAGCGCTCATTGTGATGCTGGCGAACGTTTTAGTGTTATTCCTTGCGCTGGACAATTATTTCGGGTTTTTCTACGATGTTTTCGTTTTCAACAACGTGCCGGGGCAAGGGCTTTTAGACACGCCTTATTACATGATTACAACTTACGGAGTGGACATTTTGGCGATGGCGCTTGCCTCAATCATCGCGCTCGCGCTCGGCTTTTACTTGTTGTACGTTTTCGCGGAAATCCTCGCGGGCAAGGAGAAAAAAGTTTTCAGGGCAATGGCTTCAACGCTTTCAAGGGCGGGTGAAATACTTGCATTGGCGTTTTTCGCGGGAATAGCGGCGTTCTTATACATAATTGTCGCGTACATTCTTTTGCTCATAACCTTTTCAGTTGAAGCGCTCGGAATAATCACGCTGCTGCTCCTCATTTTGTGGCTCATTTTCGGCCTGTACGCTTACTTCAAATTCGTTTTCACGCCGGTATTCATGGCGGTTGAAAGGAAAAAGCTGAAGGAAGCGCTGAAAGCCTCGTGGAAGTGGAGCGCGGGGAAAATTGCTTCAATAATAGTTTTCATCGTAATCCTTTCATTTGTTACGGCTTTGATAACCAATGTTGGCATTGCAATCTCTGACTCATTAAGCGTTGACTGGCTCATTGTTCTGGCACTGGCAATAACAGCAGGCCTGTCGGGCGCGTATTACAACATTGCGCTGATAAAGTACTTTCAGGCGAAAAAATAGTGCGGCGGTTTAAATTGTTGCCGTGCGCCGCAAAAACAGCAATAAGGGTTTTAAACCGGTTTAAACTGTAATTTTCCAGCAAAGTGGTTTAATTGACTAAAATCGTTTCGCTTAAGCTGAAAAACTTCAAGTCCTTCCGCAAGGCGGAAATACCTTTCGCGGAAGGCTTCACCGCGATTGCCGGCGCGAACGCCAGCGGAAAATCAAACATTTTAGATTCACTGCTTTTCGCCATGGGCATAACTTCGCTCAAGATGCTCCGCGCCTCAAGGCTCACGGAATTGGTGAACCACGACGCAAGCGAGGGCTACGCGAAAGTGGAACTCGTGCTGAAAGACGCCAACGGAAAAGAAATACTCATCACGCGCATGGTGGACAGGCAGGGCAAGGGCATTTTCAAGCTTGATGAAAAAAGGAAAACCCTGAACGAAATACAATCACTCCTCTTGGAACTGGGCCTGAACCCTTACGGCCACAACATCGTCGTGCAGGGCGACATAACGCGCGTGATTGAAATGAACGCGAAGCAGAGGCGGGAAATGATTGAGGAAGTTGCCGGCCTGCAGGAATTCGAGGAAAAAAAAGAGGAGGCCTTGAAAAAGCTGGAAAAGGTCGAGCAGCGCGTGAAGGACGCGACAATTGTGCTGAATGAAAGGGAAAAGTATCTGGGGGAGCTTGAAAAAGAGCGCGAACTGGCGCTGAAATTCAACTCGCTGCAGGAAGAGCTGAAAATCTCCAAGGCGACAATCCTTTCCGAGGAAATCAAAATCGTGAGGCGGGAGCTCGCGGGCGCGCACAAAAGGATTGATGCGATGCAGCGCGAGATTGAATCCAAAAGGAAGGAAGCGGAAGCGCTGCAGCAGGAGGAAAAAGAGATTGAGGGAAAGGTTGAGGAAATAACCTCGAGGCTGATTGAGGCGGGCGAGAAAACCTATTCAACGTTCGGCCGCGAGATAGAGCAGAAAAAAGGCAAACTAAACCTGCTGGATGAAAAAATTTCATCGAAAAAGGAATCGCTTGAATCCAGAACAGCGCGCGTGCAGGAGATTTCCTCGGAGCTTAAGGAACTGAAGAAAACGAAAGAGGAAAAAGAGGCGCAGCTTAAGGGCGCAAAGGAAGGGCTTGAAGAAGCCAAGGCGGCGCTCGCAAAAATACGCGCAATGGTCAGCGCGAAAACCCCGAAGCTCGGGGAAGGGAAAGGCAAGGCTTCGGAAAACGAGGCGCGCATTTCAGAACTGTGGAAAAGCATTGAGGAAAAGCGTGCGCAATGGCATGAAGCAGTTTCCAGAAAGCGCGGGCTTGAAAAGGATGCGAAAAGCGCCGCGCAGGCGCTGCAGGAGCTTGAGCCGGAGCTCAAAAAAACTGAAGCAAGGCTTGCGGAGAAAAAGGCGCTTGAGAAAAGGCTGCTGGAGCTTGAAAGGAAAAGCCCTGCGGAAAAGGCGCGTGCAAAGGAGCATGAGGCCGAGAAAACCCTTTCAGAAATACATTTGATGAAAGGCCACATGGAGCATTTAAACGAATCACTGGGGCTGCTTTCAAAGGCGAAAGCCGATTGTCCTTTGTGCGAAAAGCCGCTTGAAGCGCACACGAAAAAAGGGCTTGAGGAGAAAAGGGGGAAAGAGGTTTCAGCGCTCAAGGCAAGGGTGAAGGGGCTTGAAGAGGCGCGCGCGAAGCTCGCGGATGAAAGCGCCAGGCTGAAGGCCGAGGAAAGGGAGCTGCATGAAACCAAAACACTTTTGAAAAGCTTCCACGGCATTGAGGAACAGCTTTTGAAGCTTAGGGAAAAAATCCCGCTGCACAGGAAAATGCTTGACCAAAAGGAAATTGAAAAGGCGCAGGCCGAGGAAAACGCGCTGCTGAAAGGCATTGAGGCGCTTGAAAAGGAACGCGTTTCAGCGGAGGCGAAGGTGAAAGAGTTCAGGGAAAGCTCCGCAAACACTGAAATGAATTCCCTGATTGAAAAACTGCATTCCCTGAACGAGGGGAAAAGCGCGAAGGAAAATTCAGTAACAAAGCTTTCAACAGAGCTTGAGCAGGTCATTGAAAGCAGGCTTTCATCTCACGCGCACGAATCCGAAAAAATTGAAAAGGAAACCGTGGAGCTGAAAAAATCTTTGGGGGCAATGGAGCAGGAAAAAATCGGGGAAGCCAAACAGCTTGAAAAAATGGAGGCGGAACTTGAAAAGGCGAACCGAGCCAACAAGCTCTTGGAGGAAGAAAAGGAGA
>DASRUO010000048.1:0-3103 GCA_035655375.1 archaeon
GCGCGGGCACGGCTTTTATGCCTGCCCCATATTTTTGTGGGTAATTTGCGCCTGTCCCGGGAATTTCCAGCCCATTAACGCCGAGGAATCAGTTTTATATATGTGAACAGCCTTTATTTTTCTGGTGTTATGTCCTTAATCCCTCAGAAACCGACCGATGAAAAGAAAGTGGAGAAGTCGCAGAAAAGGCTTGCCGGCGATGAAAGCGCCGTGCTTTTCGGCGAGGAAAGTGACACAAAGATTGCGAAAGAGCTTTTCGACAGGGAAAAAAAAGACAAGGTGGAATTAAGGAAAGAGGAAAACCCGCTCCTCAACGTGCTTGTCCTGCTGATGATTTTCATCGGCATTTTCCTCCTGATTGCGGTAATATATTACTTCGGAAGCGGGTGAACGAATGGCCACGCCCGTGGACATTGTGGTGTTTTCGCTGGGCGCGCTGGTGATTCTCGGCATTCTTTTTTTAATTTACAGGTTCCTGCGTGAGAAAGGCATTTCGGAAAAAAAGGATGAAAAAAAGCGGGGAAAACGTTCGGGGGCCCGGGATGGAGAATGATGCTCCTTTACATTACCGCTTCCGGCGCGAAGGAAGCTGAAAAAATTTCCCGTGCGCTCCTTGATGAAAAGTTAATCGCCTGCGCGGATTTTTTTGAAAGCAATTCCATTTACAACTGGAAGGGGAAGCGCGTGAAGGAAAAAGAGTTCGTGATTTTCGCGAAAACAACGGAAGCTAAGGCCGCGCAGGCGGAGAAAAAAGTGAAGGAAATTCATTCATATGAAATCCCGTGCATCATAAAAATTCCGGTGAAGGCGAACAAGGAATACGAGGAATGGGTTGAGAAAGAGGTTGGAAAATGAGCATTGTTATTGAAGGCAATGAATATGTTGTGGTGCCCCTTGCTAAAAGGGGAAAGCCGATAAAGAAATCGCTTGCCAAAGAAATTTTTCAAACCAACAGGACGGCGTGGAGGGGTGACCTCGGCGGCTCTCCAAGGCAAATCCTTCACAGGCTGAGGAATGCCCCCGAGTATCAGATAGGGTGTTATGGAAGGGCTTCAGGGTCCAAGGACAAGTGGGAATTTCTTGGAGTTATGATGACACGGAAAATAAATATAAAAAAATTAATGATAGATGGCAAAGAGGTGTTTGCCGGAATGCCGGAAACTTACAGGGAGGCTACCGGCGATTACGAATTTAAAGGTCACAAGCGCTGGGGAAATGCGCTTTTATGTGTCAGTGTTGTAAACTCAAAACTTAAAGAACACGAGCGGTTCAGGCTTGATTTAGTGCCTTCCCTTCTCGCTTTCGGCGCTTACATTAACGGGAAAGGCTCCTTCTTCCAAAGAGCCGTCAGGAATGTGGACATTATCGCTTTCAGCAGGACGGTGCAGAAGTATTTGGAGAGAAAAGGAAAAGTGCCGCAGGGCTTGACGCCTTTTGAATATGTTCTGGGCACAAATTTTGACCCAATTATTCACAAATATCATGCAGGTTCTTCAGAGTTTAAGCCGCCAGCAGAGGTTGCGAACATATTGGTTGAAGGAAAAGTCGTCCCAGCCATTTTCCCACACGGAAGGCTTGAAGACTTGGATTCAAGCGCAAATGTCGCCATGCATTACAGGGACGGGAAAGTAAAAGAATGGCTGAAAACAACCGCGAGAAAAGATTTGCGGAAAAACCTCTTTGCAAAGCGTTTGCCGCCATAAAAATCCGTCTTCCGCCGATTTTTCAGGTTTTTTAACGCCGTGAAGAACCCTTTCCATAGTCATTCGTCGTTTTTTTCATTGACGTTTAACGTAACCTTTATTAAGGCTCGCGACCATTTTTCTTTCCTGTTATGAAAGAAATCAGGCTTCACGGAAGGGCAGGGCAGGGCATGGTTACGGGCGCGGAACTGATAGCCTTGGCCGCGAATTACGAAGGAAAATACAGCCAGGCTTTCCCGTTCTTCGGCTCGGAGAAAAGGGGGCCGCCTGTTGAGGCGTACTGCCGCATCAGCGAAGAGCCCATAACAATCCACGAGGAAATTTCGGAGCCCGACATAGTTGTTGTTGCCGACGCCTCCATAATGGACGCGGTTGATGTTTGCTCGGGCCTGAAAAAGGATGGCATAGTGATAGTGAACAGCCAGAAAAAACCCGAAGAATTAAAGCTGAAGGCGAAAAGGGTTTTCACCGTTGATGCGACAGAGGTTGCGTTGAGGCTTTTCAACGGCAAGCTCATCTACAATACTGTCATGCTGGGCGCGTTCTGCAAGGTGACAGATACGGTGAAACTGGAGAGCGTGAAGAGGGCTATTAATGCAAAGCTTTCGGAAAAATTTTCCAAGGCGGTTGTCGACTCTAATATTGTCGCGATACAGGAAGTTTACGATAAAATGAATGTTGAAAAGGTTCAGGTGAAAAAGAAATGAGCGCCATGGCGAGCGCAGCGAGCAAGTGCCCGTGCAACGGGTACGCGTTACCGCCGGACGCAAACGGCGAGGTGAAAAAGAAATGATAATCCCGCACGCGAAGCCCGGCACGAGCGCCAAAAATCTCACCGGCGAATGGAAGGCCTACATGCCGGTTGTTGAAGGCAGCAAATGCATCAAGTGCGGGATATGCCAGAACTTCTGCCCTGAAGGCATTATGGGCGTGGTGAAAAAAGTTCCCGAGATTGATTACGAGTACTGCAAGGGCTGCAGCATCTGCGCGATTGAATGCCCGGTGAAATGCATTGAAATGGAAAGAATTGAAGATGATTAAAATGGTTGAGAAAGCGGTTGCCGAAGGAAAGGGAAAAGTGCCCGGCGGGCAAAGAGGTTTTGGCGATGCTTAAAACCGTTGAAGGTGCGGTTGTTGCGGGCGAGATGGCGGTGAACTGCAAACCGGATGTTGTTGCATGTTATCCAATAACCCCCACAACGCACCTCACCGAAGCCCTGAACAAGGCTTACGCTGACGGGAAAATACCTGAATACATTACCGTTGAAGCGGAATTTTCGGCCTTGTCCGCATTGGTCGGCGCGAGCGCCGCGGGCGCGCGCACTTTCACAACAACGGGAGGGCAAGGGCTTTTATATATGCACGAGGTTTTGTTCAGCGCCGCGGGAATGAGGCTGCCG
>DASRUO010000049.1:0-3304 GCA_035655375.1 archaeon
ATTTCCCTTTCACTTTAAGCTTTCCCGCAACCCGCAAAATTATTTCCTTCTGCGCGAGGAATTCTTTCACGTTGCCGACCAAAGGAATTTCAATTTCCGGGAAAGGCTTGAAGCCTTGCTTCTGGACATTCAGCGCCGCCTCAAAAATAGCGGTTGCCTGCATCTCGGTGATTTCAGGATAAGTTATCCCCAAGCGGCAGCCCCTGTGGCCAAGCATCGGGTTGAATTCGTGCAGTGACTCAACCTTTTTCCTCAGCCTTTCGGCTGAAACACCCATTGATTTTGCGATTTCCTCAACATCTTTTTCCTCTTTAGGCAAAAACTCGTGCAATGGAGGGTCAAGCAGCCTTATAATCACGGGCAGGCCTGCCATCGCCTTAAAAATTCCCTCAAAATCGGAGCGCTGGAAAGGCAAAAGCTTTGCAAGCGCCTTGCGCCTGCCAGCCTCATCCTCCGCAACAATCATTTCGCGGACAGCATTAATCCTTTCACCCTCGAAAAACATATGCTCAGTTCTACAGAGGCCTATTCCTTCCGCGCCGAAATCGCGCGCAATCTTGCTGTCTTTTGGAGTGTCAGCATTCGTGCGCACGCCCAATTTCCTGTAAGAATCGGCCCACTTCATCAAAGTTGCAAAACTCCCTGAAACCTCCGGGTTAACCAAAGGAATTTCGCCCCTGAACACTTCACCGGTGCCGCCATCCAAAGCGATGATGTCAAGCTCTTTCAGCGCAATGTTTTTTTCAGGCACATGCATTGCCTTCGCTGCCTCATCAATATGGATTTCGTCGCAGCCCGCAACGCAACACTTACCCATGCCGCGCGCAACAACAGCCGCGTGAGAGGTCTTGCCGCCGCGCGCCGTGAGAATTCCCTGCGCAACGTGCATGCCTTCAATGTCTTCGGGGCTTGTCTCGGTGCGCACGAGGATAACCTTTTCACCCAAATCGAAAAGCTCGGTTGCCCTTTCCGCGGTGAAAACTATTTTGCCCACGGCGGCGCCCGGGGAAGCGGCAAGGCCTTTCGCCAAAAGCTCTGCTTTCTCTTTAGCCTTGGGGTCAAGCTGCTTGTGTAAAAGCTGGTCAAGCTGCTCCGGCTTGACTCTCAAAATGGCTTCCTCTTTTGAAATCAGCTTTTCATTCACCATGTCAACCGCTATTTTCACCGCTGCCTGCGCGGTTCTTTTCCCGCCCCTTGTCTGCAGCAAGTAAAGGGTTCCTTTCTCGAAAGTGAACTCAAAGTCCTGTAACTCGCGGTAATGCTTTTCAAGCTTCTCGAAAATTTTTGAAAGTTCCTTGAACACTTTCGGATGGGTTTTCTTCAGTTCATCCACGGCCTGCGGAGTCCTTATCCCTGCTACAACATCTTCGCCCTGCGCATTAATCAGGAATTCGCCGTAATGCTCTTTTTGCCCTGTTGCTGGGTTGCGCGTGAACGCAACGCCCGTGCCTGAATCATTGCCCATGTTGCCGAAAACCATTGCCTGAACATTGACTCCTGTTCCGGCATCATTTCTCAAGCCGTTGATGCGCCTGTAGCTTACCGCGCGCGGCGTGTTCCATGAATTGAACACGGCACTTATGCCCATTTCAAGCTGCTTTAAGGGTTCCTGCGGGAAGGAAGAGCCTTTCGCTTTTTTCACAACGGCCTTGTATTTTTCAACAACTTCTTTCAAATCATCGGCGGTTAAATCAGTGTCAAATTTCGCGCCGGCTTTTTCCTTAACCGAGGTGAGAGCTTCCTCGAACTTTGCGTGGGGCACGCCCATTACAACATCTCCGAACATGTTTATGAAGCGCCTGTAAGAATCGTACGCAACGCGCGGGTTCTTCGTTGCGTTAGCGAAAGCCTCAACTGTTTCATCATTCATGCCCAGATTAAGCACGGTGTCCATCATGCCGGGCATTGAAACGTAGGAGCCTGAACGCACTGAAACGAATAAAGGGTTTTTCCTGCCGCCGAACTTTTTCCGCATTTTTTTCTCGAGCTTTTTTAAGGCGCCCTTCACCTGCTTTTCAAGGCCCTGCGGCCACTTCTTTCCGGAAGCGTAAAACTCGTTGCACGCCTCCGTTGAAACAGTGAAGCCGTAAGGCACGCGCAGGCCGGCTTTAGTCATTTCCGCGAGTTGGGCGCCCTTGTTTCCCAAGAGGAAAACCGCTTCCTCTGAATTGGGGTTTTTGTGCCCATCAAACATGAAAACGTATTTTTTCGCCAAAAACTCGCCTTGTAATGAATACCCCGCAACATTTAAAAGAAATAATATGCGGATGCACAAAAGCTGCGGAAACGCGATTTTTTGGGGCAAACAATAAATGCCTTTTCGGCGCGCCAGCCAAAACCGTGAACCAGCCAATGGCACTTTAATACGCCGGTTTTCGCTTCACTGAAAAATTTAAAAACTATAGAGCCCTATAGAATACTATGGCTAACACCACAATCCAGCTGGACACCGAGATTAAAAAGAAACTTGAAGCGCTTAAAGGGCATAAAAGGGAGTCTTTTGAGGAAGTGATTTCAAAACTGCTTGCCCTCATACCGGAAGGCGACGAGGAAGGAAAATTCACGGAAGAATTCAGGGCTGGGCTGCTTGAATCGCTCTACGAATCAAGGATAGGGAAAATTTACACCCTTGAACAGGTGAAGAAAAGCCTGAAATGGGTGTAAAAGCGATGTGGCAACTGCTTTTCACGGCAAGGGCGAGGAAAGACCTGCTATCACTTGAAAAGCCGGTTGCGGAAAGGATAATTTCAAAGCTTGAGCAGGCCTCCGCTGACCCGCAAAAGGCGTTCTCGAAACTTTCAGGCTTCCAATACTACAAATTAAGGGTTGGAGATTACAGGGTTATTGCATTCCTTGATTTTTCAATGAAAGTTGTAGAAGTAAGGAGAATAGGGCACAGGAAAAACATTTACGGGAAAATATGACGCCCGCAGCTAAAGCCGTTGGTTTCCAGGCATTTAATCAGTTCGCCGCCCTTGAACTGTCAAGCTTTGCCTTCAGGAAGCGCAGCCTCTGCAATAATTCCAACTGGTCGCGGCCTAAATCATGGAAGGAGTAGCCGTCAAAGCTGCGGATGTGGCTTTCAAGGCTGCTTAATTCGCCTTCAAGGCCCGCTGCCCTGGATTTTATGCCCTTCTTATCCTGCTTGGTTTCTGCCATTCTAAAAACACCTCGTGCGGCAATGGAAGGAAAAGAAAATGGCTGCGGATTATTAATGATTCCCAGTTCGGAAACCGAACCGGCGGAACGCGGATTTTAGGTGAATAAATAAACATTTCCCACTAAAAATCCTGCATGAAACCGA
>DASRUO010000050.1:0-4999 GCA_035655375.1 archaeon
TTTTCCCTTTCAAGCACTTCCTTTTCAATTTTCCCGGGCTTTCCTTTTGCGGGCACCGAGTCAAACCCGTACAAAGGCGCTGTTGCAACGCCTTCCTCCACAACATCCCCTTTCACAGGCTTCAATCCAATGCCTTGCTCAATCCTTTCATTAATCACTTCATTGAAAAGATAGCTCTGGTAAGCGTGCGTGAAAAGGTATGTGAGGTGTTTCGGCAGTTCCTTGAACGCCCCGACAAAATCGTTCGGGTATCTGCAAAGGTGATGGATTATTGAGCGCTCGTACCTGAACTTTGAGGGAAACTCTTTCACTGCCGCGGCAAAATCCATTGAGTCCGCGAGGTTTTTCCGCGCGAGTGCGATTTCCTCTTCCTCCCCCTCCGCGGGTGAGGTCAGGTAAAGAAGCACGGCTTCATCGATTTTCCCTTCAACGAATTTTTTCCCGACTTTGTGCGTGACTTCCCTTATTCCGCCGAACCTCTGCTCGCCGAAATAGTTCGCGACGCCGTTTTCAAGCATTTCCTTGAAGCACCGTTCCGCTGTTTCCCGCAGTTTTTCTTCATCCAAAGAAATTTCGCGCACGCAAATCTCGAAATTGTTTCCCTTCAATGAGCCTATGGAAATTTTTTCCTTTCCCCACTCAGGGTTTTTCAGGGCAACGTACCTGCTCCTGAAACTTTTCAGCAGCTCAACGTCAGGCTTCCACAAGGAAATTTTCTGAACGGTGATTGCGCGCCTGTCCTTCATTCCCCCGTATCCAATCCTTTTCGGCGAGCACCTCAAATGGCGCGCAATTCTCCTCAGCGCATCATTCGTGTCCAAGCCAAATTTTTCCATTTCAATGAGCAGATATTCTTTTTCAGCGTCCGCATTTTCCGGTATTTCAAGGTTCAGCTCCTTGATTGTTTCAGGGTCGCTGAACGCCCCGATTTCAAGAGTTTTCCCTTCCTCGGTTATTTCGCGCACAACAAAGTCTGAAATCCTGCGCTTGATTATTCCGCCGATTCCTTCAGTTGTTGTGGTGAAATGCTTTATCCCTGTTGAATTTGAATCCATTTTAGAGCACTTTCACTTTTCACCGGATTTTAAATTTTGTACCTGAGCATCGCGCCCAGGCCTCCAAAGCCCTTGAAAAACTGCTCTCCCTCAGGCGTGTCAACTGAAACAACCTCCACCTTTGCGGAGGTTTGTGCGGCCTTTTCAATCATGTAATCCAGGAATTCAAGCTCTTCAACAACCTCCAATGAACCCTGCCTGCCCGCGCTGAAAGAGCCGTCCTTGTCAACCTCATATTTTATTTCCCCAGTGTTCGAGTCCTGCAGCTTGAACACTGTCCACTCAATCGCTTCGCTCACAATCAATTTATCAACCTGCCCCAGCTCCAGCGCTTTCATCACTTCTTTTTCGCCGTAAGTCGCGAGGCCGTCCTTCGCCAGCTCGGTGAGGAATTTTTCCATGAGCGCTTTTTCCTTCATCAAGTCCGTTTCTTTGAGTATTTCACCCGATTTCTGCACCAGCTCGCGTATTCCTGATTCATCAGTGTAGGAAGTGTCAAGGCTTCCCAGTATTTTCCCCTTGAGCCTGTGGTCAATCAGGCCCTTGTCAAGGAAAAAGGTTTTCGTCATCCCCGGGCCGCCGACAATTATGCCCTTGAGCTTTTCCTCAAAGGGAAGGAACGCCTTGTTCGCCTTCTCGCTGATGCGCTTGTAAAATTCCTGCTCGGCTTCCTCGCGCAGCCTTTCAAAGCGTGCAGCGCTTTGCCCGCCTGCCTTGAATTTTCCGCTGTACCCTGAAGTGAAGTGCCCCAAAACCTCGTACCTTTTCCCTATAAGCGTCGCGATTGTCGCCTCGCTTTTGTCAATTGTAATGAGGCCGTACACGCTGCTGGGCTTGGACATTTCAAGCAAAGGCTCAAGGTGAAAGTTTGAATCGCACCAGTAAAGCTTTGTCCTCAGCTCCTTCACGGGGTGGATGGTGAAAAGCCTTATGTCTGTCCGCCCTTCGTTTTCGGAAATGTTGCCGGCGAAAACCACAAGGCCGTTCTGCGGTATTTTGAAATCAATCTGCTTCAGGAAATTTATTATTTTCCGCAGCGCTCCCTGCACGTTTTTCCTTGTGCTCGGGCTCTTGATGTTGGAGCTCTGGCTTATCTCTTCCGTGAGCTGGCCCATCACCGTGCCCCTGTCAGTTCCCTCGGGAATGTAGACGCTGATGAGTTCAGTGCCCCGCCCCCTGAACTTCTGGAGCTTTTTCAGCTTCTTCCTGAAAACAACTTCCACGGACTGCAAATCCGCCGAATCCTTAGCCATAAAAACCACTAACAAAAACAGCTTGAGTAAAAGGTCAGGAAAAAAAGCCTGAATCCATGATACCATTATTTTCCCGCATTGAAATTATAAACCCCTTCCAAATGCCGCCCATGCCCACCAGTAAAAGTTAAATAGCTGAAAGCATTTCTTTTAATCTGGAATGTTCGACATTTTCGAGAATTACGCGCAGCAGCAGGACTCTCAGGAACCCGCGCAATCAGGTTCCGGCGGCTTTCACGGCGACGTTTTCGTTGTCTCCGTCGGCGGGAGCCTTTTCTTCAAGGCAAGGCCTGACACCGAAAAAATAAGGGAATTCGCCCGAACGATAAGCTCGCTGCGCTCTTCAGGGAAAAAATTTGTGCTGGTTGTGGGCGGAGGCAGGCCGGCGCGCGAATACGTTGAGGCGATGGCTTCCGCTGGCGCGAACAATTTCGAGCAGGATTTAATGGGCATAAAAATCACGCGCGCAAATGCTTTAATTGTCGCCGCGGCCATTCCTGAAGCGCACAGGGAAGTGCTCACTGAAATAACCCGGGCAAAGGAAATAATTGATTCGGGCAAAATTCCCGTGTTCGGGGGCCTCATGCCTTTCTTCACCACCGATGCTGTGGGCGCGCTCATATCCGAATTCCTCGGCGCCACTTTCGTGAACCTCACAAATGTTGACGGAATTTACGATGCCGACCCCAGTGATTTTCCGGACGCGAAAAGGTTTGAGGAGATAAGCTATGAAAAGCTCATCTCCTTGATTCTTGAATCCGGCTCAAGGCCCGGCCAGAACGTTGTCCTTGACCTTGCGTGCTGCCTCATCCTGCAGCGCAGCTCCATTAAAGCGGTTGTGCTTGACGGCAACAGCCTTGAAAACTTTTCCTCTTTCGTGAACGGCTCATCATTCACCGGAACCTTAATCGGCGGTGCCGACCGCGAAACAGATGAGTTTGAGCCCGCGCGGAAAACTGTTAAGAGAACCGTGCGCAGGGTTTATGGAAGGAAAACCCCCGCGCGCGCAAGCAAACCTAAAAGGAAAACGTCTTCAAAGCGCGGCACCGCAAGGCGCGCCAATGCAGTGAAAGACGATTATGAGGCTCCCGACCCGTACAAGATTGATTACTGATTTTCATTCAAGGAAAGAATATTCAGGTGCTCTTTTACCCAACAACCCAATTACGAGTTTGCGAAGTTCCCCATCTCTTGGGAAAGGGTTGGGTTGCCCCCCAATTTCAATGCCTATTTTTTTTGAATTTGTAAAACAAATGTTGCGCCCGCCAAGCGTTACTGTGCGTTGAATCGTTTCATGCACCCTTGGGATTTCAAACTTTTTCCTATTCTTTGCGCCCATTTTTTCCGCCCTTCAGTGCATGAACTCGTCAGGCTTCCACTCTTCCCACGTCTTTTCGCCCAAAGCTATCAGGCACTCCGTGGGGTTTATTATTAACGTTTTCCAGTTCTCGGAATCATCAAGCACTATGCGGTTGCACGCGGTGTTCACAAGGCAGCCGACGCCTATGCCTTTCATGTAGCTTTCCACGACCAAATCCATTTCCAGGAGCACGGCCTTTTTCCCGTGCCTTTCAATCGCTTTTTTCAGCTCAAGCGCCTTTTCCTTCTGCCTCTGCCCGGATTTTATTGAAACTATTATGCCGAAAGTTTTGCACTGCGACGCTTCAGCTATTGCCGCAAACCTTTTCCTCAAAAACCTGTCCCTCTGCTTTTCGCTGATTTCCTCAACGGTTTCGGTTAAAGGGTTCACAACGAACACGGGCTTTTCAGTGCCGAACATCAGGCCGAGAGGATGGAAATAGCCGTCGCCGAAATACACCGAGGCCTGCACAACCGTTTGAATGCTTTCAACAACCGTGTAATTGCACCCGAGAATCTGCCCTTCAGAGGCAATCCTGCTTGAAGCTTTCCCTTCAAAAGATTTCACTCCCTCATTGAAAAGCATTTTCCTTATCAAAGGCAAAGATTCAACGTACTGCGCGTTCGCGACAAGCGCCACGGAATTAATTTTCCTTTTCCCCAATTCCTTCAGGAGCCTTGAAACGTTTTCCTCAAGCTCTTTTTCCGTGAACCTGTACTGCAGCGGCAGGTAAAAAATGTTTTTATGCGGATGAATGGCGCCGTGCCCTATGTGGATTACGCAGTCGGCATTCAGCACTTTCATGTCGTTCAAAGGCAGGTCGCACGCGCCGTAGCAGGGGTCCATTTTAATGAAAACGTTTCCGCATTCCTTTCCAAGCTCTTCAGCAATCCACGCGGTTTTGCTTTTCAGGCCTTCAGGAATCTGCACTATCGCTGTTGCCGCCTTTTTTTCCTGCAGGAACGCCTTTGCAGGCTCAAGGTCGACAATAAGTTCAGCCATAAAAAAGAACGTGGTGGAAAAATTTGTTAAAATTATTTTTTCAGGGCAGAGGGGGAATTACTTCTTTTTTTCCTCTTTTTTCGCTTCAGGCTTTTTCCCTTCCGCTGGCTTTCCGGTTTCCTTTCCCGCAGGCTTCTTTTCGGCGCCCTTGCCCTTTACAGCGCCTTCAGCGGCCGCGCCCTGCGCCGCCTCGCCTTCAGCCACAACCCCTACAGCCGCGGCCTTTGCGTCCTCTTCCTCTTTAATCATGTCCCTTGTCTTTTTGGGTTTTGTGCCGATGCTTGAAACGTCTTCGCTTATGCTTACGCCGAGCTCGCACGGAACCCTCG
>DASRUO010000051.1:0-2338 GCA_035655375.1 archaeon
CTGACGGCGGTTTCACCGCAGGCTTCACAGCCGGCGTTGCCGCCGGCAAACACGCACGGCGCCGCTGTGGGAAACTTTCAGGGAAGCGCAATAGGCAATCCGGCGCCGGATTTTTCACTCGCGGATATGCAGGGAAAAACCGTGACTTTGAGCGCGATGAAAGGCAAAACTGTTGTGCTTTTCTTCAACGAGGGCAGCATGTGCTATCCCTCGTGCTGGAACCAGGTGAAAGAGTTTGCGCTTGATGCACGCTTCAACAATGAAAGCGTGGAAACCTTTTCAATCGTCGTTGATGAAAAGGGAAACTGGGAAAAAATCGCGCAGAGCTTTCCCGAATACGAGAACGCGAAACTGCTTTTCGATTCAACGGGCAATGTTTCGGCGGCTTACGGCGCCCTCAATATGCCTTCCTCCATGCACGGCGGAATGATGCCCGGCCACACTTATTATGTGATTGACAAGGGCGGCGTGCTGAGGTATATTTTTGACGACCCGCAGATGGGCGTAAGGAATGAAATGATTGCGGCAGAGGTAGCGAAGCTTGCGTAAGCGCTTTGCGGCGGGAAACATGGAAAACATTTTGAACAGCGGCGCCTGGAATGCCGGCGGGCAGCTTTTCATTTGAAGGTGCATGAGATGAGTGAAATCCTTGTGGGCGCGTCGCTTGCCGCGTCATTCATTGCAGGCATTGCCGCGTTGTTCGCGCCGTGCTGCATAACGGTTTTACTGCCGGTTTACCTCGGCTCGATTTTCAGGCAGCGCAGAACCGTGCTGCTGATGACTTTCGTGTTCTTCCTCGGCCTGCTCACCGTATTTCTCCCTTTGGGGTTGGGCGTTTCAGCGCTCGGCGAGCTTTTCAGGGAATTCCATGATTTGATATTCATTTCCGGAAGCGCTTTCCTCATTGTTTTGGGCACGTCAATCCTTTTTGGAAAGCATTTTTCCATGCCTTTCCAGCCCAAGAGCCAGCCAAAGGTTTCAGGCGCCGCCTCGGTTTTCGCCTTGGGAATTTTTTCCGGCTTCGCGACATTGTGCTGCGCGCCGGTGCTTGCGGGAATACTCACGCTGGCTGTTTTGCCGGGCTCAATCTTTTTGGGCGGGCTTTACTCCGTTGCTTACGTGCTCGGAATGACCCTGCCGCTTTTCGCCATAGCTTACTTCATTGACAGGAACGATGCCCTGAAAAAAATCGGCGCATTCAACAGGGTTTTAAGCTACAGGGTTTTCGGCAAGGATGTGAGCTTAAGGCTTTCGGATTTCACCGCGGGGACAACATTCATTTTGATGGGCCTGCTTACTTTTTACCTTTCCGCGACGGGGCAGCTTTTCCAGAAAAGCGAATCGCAGATTTTCATGAACATGGCAATGGAGAGCGCGAACAGGTTCATCGGCGGGCAGCTGCCCGTTCCAGACATTGCGTGGACGCTTGCAATAATTGCCCTGCTTGCCGCGGTTGTTTTTCTCGGGTTAAGGGAATGGAAAAGGAAAAACGGCTCCGGAAAAATTGATGCGGGCATGGCTGGCGGTTCGGGGAAAAATTAACGCCGCATATCCGGAGATTAATGAAAACGTTAAAAAGGTTTTGCGGCACTCATTGATTCTGCTGAAAGGGAATTTTTTATGGGAAAATTTTTTGCCGCATTCGCCTTTATTGCCTTAATCCTACTCGCGGGCTGCGCGCAGCAGGCTCCAGATTCAGGCGTCGATAATTCCGGAAACGCCGCATACAGGAACATTTCAGCGCAGGAATTCAGTGAAAAGCTGAAAAGCAAGGATTTTTTCCTTTTGGATGTGCACATTCCTGAGCAGGCGCACATTGAAGGCACTGACGCATTCATCCCGTACAACGCCTTGGAGGAAAACTCCGCGAAGCTTCCCGGCGATAAAAGCGCGCCGATAGTTGTTTACTGCAGGTCCGGCTCAATGAGCTTAATCGCAGCTGAAAAGCTGGCTGAAATGGGCTACACAAATGTGTTGAACGTTGAAGGGGGCATTAACGCCTTCAACGCGCTGCGGGAAGGGGAAACTTCCGGCGCGGGAAAGGAATTGAGCGCCGCGGAAAAGCTTCTTGAAAAGGTCGCGCCCTCTGAAGGGGTTGTTCTGCCGGTGAAATGGAATGATGTTTTAGTGAAAACTGTT
The DNA here is from genome assembly GCA_035655375.1 of archaeon. Lineage (GTDB taxonomy): Archaea > Iainarchaeota > Iainarchaeia > Iainarchaeales > Iainarchaeaceae > DASRUO01. The sequence goes on from DASRUO010000051.1 coordinate 2,140, forward strand.
GAAGCCGGCGCCATTGATTTGAACGAGTATAAAGCCGCGCTTTCAGGCTACGGCGCGGAGCTTTCGCCGGAGCACGAAAAAATCCTGCTTGATGGAAGCGATGAAAACATTTCATTCACGCACGAAAATGCTTTGTTCAACCTGAACATGCTCTGGGCTCTTGGATTGGTGAACAAAAACCCAATCCTAACCGAAGGGA
>DASRUO010000052.1:0-3014 GCA_035655375.1 archaeon
CGGCATCAAGAGCGAGGACATTAACGCGAAAAAAGTCATTTTCGAGCTGAAGGACGGCTCAAAGTTGGTGATTGAAAACCCTAATGTTTCCGCGATTGAAATGCAGGGGCAGAAAACCTACACTGTTTCAGGCGTTGAAAAAATGGAGGCCGGAACGCCTGGCATTCCGGAAGAGGATATCGCAATGGTCGCGGAGCAGGCAAAAGTTTCCAAGGAAAAAGCGCGCAAGGCGATTGAAGAAACCGAGGGCGACATCGCGGCGGCGATTGAAAAGCTGAAAAAATAAGTTTTTTGCTGAGAAATGGAAAATGAATTTTCACGGAATGGTTGCTTGTGAAATTCAGAAGCGAAAAGGATTCACTCGGCGTGAAAAAGGTTCCAGCGGAAGCGTATTACGGCGTGCACACGCAGCGCTCGATTGAAAACTTTAAAATCAGCTGGAAAAGGTTTCCGCGAAGCTTCATCAAGGCGGCTTGCCGGCTGAAAAAGGCGTGCGCGCAGGCGAATTCCGAAATGAAATTATTTGATGCACGCAAAGCGAAAGCGATTGCGAGAGCGTGCGATGAAATCATCAAAGGCAAATTAGCGGAGCAGTTCCCTTTGGATATTTTCCAGGCGGGTTCGGGCACGAGCACGAACATGAACATAAATGAGGTCATAGCGAACCGCGCGAACGAACTTCTCGGGAAAAAGAAGGGAAGCAAATTCGTGCACGCGAACGATGATGTGAACAAGGGGCAGAGCACGAACAACGTGATTCCTTCCTCCGCGAGGGTCGCACTCGTGGAAAATTCCGCAGAACTGCTTGAAAACATTTCACTCCTCATCAAGGAGCTTAAAATTAAGGGAAAAGAATTTTCGGGCGTTTTGAAATCGGGGCGGACGCATCTGCAGGACGCCGTCCCGATAACCTTGGGGCAGGAATTCAATGCTTACGCTTTCGCGCTTGAAAAAAGGCGTTCAGGGGTTGAGGAAACGCTTGCAAAGCTCAGGTTTTTGGGCATAGGCGGGAACGCCGTCGGCACGGGGCTTAACACTTTCCCCGCCTTCAGGGCGAAAATAATCAGGAACCTGAACAGGAACTCAAAGCAAAAATTTTTACAGGCACAAAATGGGGTTGAGGCGACACAATTCCTCACGGATATCGCGGCTTTTTCCTCGGCGCTGAAGCTTTTCGCAATTGATTTGAACAAAATCTCTAATGACTTGAGGCTTTTAAGCTCGGGGCCGCGAACGGGCTTTGGGGAAATAACCTTGCCCGCGGTTGAGCCGGGCTCTTCCATAATGCCCGGCAAGATTAACCCTTCAATAGCTGAAGCCACAAACATGGCGTGCATCCAGGTTATGGGAAATGATGCGGCAATTTCAATCGCGTGCGCCGCGGGGCAGCTTGAATTGAACACGCACATGCCGCTGATAGCTTTCAACGCGATTGAGTCGGAAGAAATGCTTTCAAACGCGGTGAAAACTTTTGCGTTGAAATGCGTGAAGGGGATTAAGGCTGACAGGGAAAAGTGCTTGTGGTACGTTGAAAACTCCGCGGCGCTCGGAACCGCGCTGAATCCGGTGCTGGGGTATGATAAGGTTGCTGAATTGGTGAAGGAATCCCTGCGGAAAAATAAAAGCATTAAGCAGCTCGTGCTGGAAAAAAAGCTTTTATCGAAAAAGGACGCGGATTTTTATTTGAACCCGAAAAACCTCACAAGGCCGAACCTCGGGCTGAAGAGGAAGTGAGCACTCCGAAAGAAAAGCTAGTTCGGCTAGAGTTTGCGATAGAAGTCAAAGCTTGATTAGCATCCAGTCTTTCTAAAACGCAAAGGATTGAATAAAAGCTTTTTCAACTTAAAAGGTTAGGTCTTGACCAATGCATCAGATTTGCGAACAATAGTTGCTTGTTTTCATCGCTCATGGGATACTTTGCAACTAATTTCCTAAAAAACAGGCGACGCAAGAAATCAAACTGTCTTAAATCCTCTTGACTGCCATGGCCAAAAAGCCGCCTCCAATTTTGGGTAAGAGCCAAATAATCTTTAAGGAATGCCTCAATTACGCCACTAACGTTGCCCCAGTTAACGTTTTTCTCAACAGCCAGCTTGAAATCAATGATTCCGATTCGCGAACCTACCGGAATAACATTTCCTAGATGAAGGTGCCCATGCTCTATCCCTAATTTGTGCATTGTTCCAATACTTCTGGCTGCTGATGAAACATACTTTCTTAACTGCCTCAAATAAGCTGAATCAACGCTCCCAAGCTTAAGCTGCCTAAGTAAAAAACCGTAAAGGTTGTTTTGTTTTATCCCTTTACCACTTATGCTTTTCCTTCCAAGCTTTTCGAAAACATAAACTGGCATTTCAGGTCCGCTGGAATAAGCTATCAATTCAGGCACTAAAACGCCCTTGCTTGAAAGCTTTGAAATAATTGACTTTACTATGTTAGGGTCGCTAACAGTGCTATCCTTACCAATGAAAGTTGCTACTACCGGCCTTTTCCGAAACCTTCCAACATGTGAGTCGCCGGCATCAACCCAAAGATTTGTATTCGATACTTTACGCCCACCTATTGATTCTATTTTAATTGGAAATTCCATAGCTTTTGCTGCCTTGTCACGACGCTTCATATTATTACCTAATAGTTAGCACATTAAAAAGCTTTTTTGCGGTTTTATGCAAGCGAAAAAGACTTTGCTAAAAGCAAGGCATCAGCGCAATAAATCCCTTCAAGAGTCAGGCTGTGAAGCAACAATTACCGCAAGTCACTTGATTTTTGACAGAATACGCCTGGCTTCGGCAAGAAGTTGTTTCGGGCTTTTCGCGCTTGGCTCCACCATGAAAGAAAAATGCTGTTGGACAATTAAAGCTTATTGGCTGAAAATTCCTGAATTGCGCTGGCTCGCGAACATTAACTGTCACTGTGCGGTGCCGCCGTTTTCAGCGCTTGCTTCCTGCGCCTGAATGTCGCTTATTCCCGTGCGCTGGCTCGCGAACATTAAAATGCTCAATTCAACGGTGTCG
>DASRUO010000053.1:0-7787 GCA_035655375.1 archaeon
GTTCCCGCGCAGCCGGAAATCAGTATTGTGGAGCTCCGTTCAATGCCGCCGTCCTTTATCAGCCTGTCAAACTCCCTGATGCCTGTCGGCATGATTGAGTAATCAGGGCTTTTCACAACAGGCTCATTTGATTTGACGTAGAAAAGGTTGTTTTCCGGAATCACGTTGCGTTTTCTCTTGGCCTGCATTTTCCTGTGCTCAGGAATAACGCTTTCCCCGTTTTCAGGCATGGCCTTTACCGCGTCTTTTCCCGCGCCGCCTTCCCCAAATACAAAGGATTTCGTTTCCTTCCAAAACCTGCCGAAAAAGCCTTCAGCCATTCAACCCACCGGAAACTTTCACTTGCCCTTGATTTCCCTTTCCTCTTTGGAATATTTCTCCATTAATTTGTTGTATTCATCTTTATTAATGGTTTTCCTGCGGAAATACATTTCCTGCGCCTGCCTTTCAAGGCTGTCAAGTTCTTTCAGCCTTTCCTTTTTCTCTTTCTTGCCCCGCCTTTTCCTCAGTAGCACAGCGGCAGCGGTGACTATAATTATCGCGGCGCCGATTCCCGCGAGAAACGCCGGAAAATTTTCCTCAAAGCCGGAGAAAGAGCTTTTGCCCGCGACGAAAACCGTTTTTTCGGCTTCGCCGGCAAACCCTTCAGGCGTTTCAGCGGTGAAAATTATTTTCAGGCTGCCCTCATCCTCGCCCTCGATTTTGTATGAAGCCGAATAAATCCCGGGCTGAACCTCTTTCAGCCCAAGCTTTTTGCCGTTGAACACCGCGAAAACCTCTGCCTGGGGCGCAAGCGATTCATCGGGGTATGCTGCAAGGACCTTGAACTCAATTGCTTCCCCGATTTCCAAAAGCTTTTTTTCGGGGCTTATCACTTCCAACTTCAATTTTCCGCCCAAAACATTTACTGTGAAGGTTTTTTCAGCCACAAGCCCTCCGTCCGCGTTAAACACCGAAACCTTTAATTCAGCGCCTTCCTTTGCCTCCTTCACGGGCAGTTCAATTGATGCCGCATATTCCCCCGCCCCTATTCCCGCGAGCCTGGTTTTTTTCCCGAAAATTTCCGCGCCCGCATTTGCGCCTTCAAGCGGCAGCCCCTCCTCTTCAACCCTTACCGCCAGCTCTATTTCATCGCCGGCGGAATACTTTTCCTTTAAAGGCTTCAGCAGCGTTATTTCCCGCTGCGGGAGCTTCCCGGACTCGAAAACGCGCACGCTTCTTGAGGCTTCAACCGAATTTCCGAAAGCGTCCTCGCCGCCCATGCGGAAAGACCATTTTCCTGTTGAATCAACAAAGGTTGACCTGTACTCAAAGGAAAATTCCCCCTCCGGCCCGGATTCAATCTCTTTTTCCGCAATAATTTCGTTGAGGTCATCCAGAAGTTCCGCCCTGAATTTTGCGGAAACAGGCCTGCCGTTGATTGAAAACGTGCCGTCAATTTTCAGGCTGTTCCCGAGCTCAAGCTCTGCCGGCGCGTCAAGGACCACATCCACTAAAGGGTAAACCTCTATTTGCACCGAAGCCTTCCCATCAACGCCCCTGAAGCTTGTCAAGAAATTGATGTCCCACAGCCCAGGTTTTGAGCCCGGCTGCACCGGAACAGTGGCTGCGAAAACATTGTCGCTGAACCCTTCATCATCGTGCATGCCGTCATTGAAAAGCCTGAACTCCTTGAAAGGCCCCAAAACATTCACCTGTATGCCGGCGATGCTTCTCCCGTCAGCGTCAGCCACGGCCTTGAAAAAAAGCTGTTCCCCGTACCTCGCTTTGAAGCCCTGTTCGGGGCTCAGGATTTTAATGTTCACGACCTTGGGCTCGCAGTCCGCGGCGCAGTTGCCGAAATCCTCCTTATATGAATCATTGAGTTCGCACGCGTCATTCCCGCAGCAGTTCGGGATTATTTGAATGGAGCAGATGTTTTTGTCGGTGCAGTAATAAGAGGCGCACGCCCTGTCGCGCACCGTTCCCTCACATTTCCCGCAGTCCGAGGGGCACGAGCAGGAATTCTCCCCTTCCTCGCACTGGCTGTTCCCGCACTCCGCGGAAACCGTGGGCGCCAAAAAAGCAACTGCAAGCAGGAGCGCCGCTAAAAGCGTGAATGGTTTCCTTCCATAAAGCATAAAAATTATTTTTTTCCGGGACCCCTAACTTTTTATTTTTTGGAGTAAAAGTAGTACGCCCCGGCCGCTATTATTATCACCAGGGCAATTCCGGCTATCAGGCTGGTGTTGTCGCCCTCGCCAGCTATCTCCCTTGCGGAGCTTTCAATGCATGTTCCCGCGGAGCACACTTTTCCGGTTCCGCAGCTTGTTCCGTCGGCTTTCGGTATGTTGATGCACCTGTCCGCCCCACAGCTGTCGGTGGTGCACGGGTTTGAATCATCGCAATTCAGCTGGTCGCAGCTCACCGCGACTTCCTCAAGGTCCGAAACAAAAGGCGCCGAGTAAAGCGCTATGTCCTGCTCCGTGAGGACCTTGTCAAGCGTGTATTTTATTGAGCTGCTACCGCCCGCGGCAAGGCTGTCCACCGTAAACTCCATGATGGGGTCCGCCTTCAGCACCCTGAAGCTTGTGGCCGTTGCAATGTTCTGCGCGTTTTGCGCTGCCTGCTTCGGTATTTCCTCAACCACTTTCACATTTTTAAGGGCTTTTCCGGAAATATTTTCCACGATTATTTCAACAATTGTTGTGAACGTTTCCTTGCCCTTGTCGTCAGTGGTCTTTACAACCTCAACCTTTCTTGAAGCGCTCGCTTTTCCAAGCGCCGCTGCAGCCTTTTCAATGGCGTTCGGCGAAGCGCCCGCGGCCTCAAGGATTCTCCTCATATCCTCGGGGGTAGGCTTGCCTTTCGATTCCCTGCTCAAAATCGTTTCCCTCACAATTTGCCCTTTTGGCGCCTCACAGTCTGAGGGGCAGTTGTTGAAGTTTTCGCCGCTGTTGCACACGCTGTTACCGCAAACCACTGATGGTCCGCAGTCAGCCGGGCACGTGTTCACGCTTTCAGTGCCCGTGCATGCGCCGTCGCCGCAAACAGGCGCACAGTCCTGTGGGCAGGTTGCGCTTGTTTCAGTGCCGCCGCACGTGCCGTTGCCGCAGTATTCCCCGCCGCCACCCGTGGATGGGGCCGCAATCGTTATTGTGACGCTTGCCACCGCGCTGTTGTTGTCCAGATTATCCATGCTCTTTACATTCAGCGTGTGGCTTCCTTCGCCCAGCCCCGAGAAACCATAGCTCAGGCTTGTCCCGTTGTCTATCGGGCTCAGTGAATCGGAGTAAACCCAGTACTTTGCTATGTCCGCATCAGAGGTGTGGTAGCTGAATGTTATTGAGTGCACTGACCCGAAGATTTGGCCGGAAAGCGGTGAATCAATTAACGGGGTGGTGGCATTGTTGTCTATTGTGAATGCAGCATCAGATGAGTCAGTCACTGAGTTCTGGTCATCGGTGTTTGCCGTCGTGTACGTCGTGCCGTTAATGTCAATGAACCAGTCGCCGTCGGCCTTACTGGCAGTATTAAAGCTCAAATTACAGGTCTTGGCGGTTGCGTAATCCACGTCTGCGCCGCAGTACGTGTCAGCATTAATATCATTAACGGCAATGTTGGCGTCAAAATCGCCCGCGTTATCGCTGATGTAAACATCCACGCTCACATCATGGAGTGCCGCCACAAAATTCACGTCAACGTAAGTGAACGCTATCCCTATGGTTCCGGCCACTGTATTGGCGTCATTCGGCTGTGTCACCGTTACAACGCCTACAGCCATTGCGCTTGTTGCTGAAAGCAGGATAGCCATGCTTAACAGCAGCAGCCCACGCATCTTCATGCCCATCAATGTTTATAGAGGTTCAAACTCATATTTATTCTTATCCAATTTGGGGGCTTTGCTCTTAAATTCTCTAAAAAAGGCGAATAAAAGAGCAGAAAAGGTAATTTAGGAGCAAGCTTTTTCACACAGAATTTTAATAAGTTTATGCGCTTATTTTGTTGGTGAATATTTGGGCGATTTCCATTATGATAAGAAAGGTTATCCTCGATGGGATGATAGCAATAAATTGGTTCATATTACTGTAAACAAAACTCCTCGCGGTATGCATACCCACCATATAGATGAGAACAAAAAAAATTTTAGGCGGTCAAATTTACAAACAATGACTCCGAGTGGACACGGTCGCCTTCACGCGAGAAAAAGACAAAGCTTTTGGTAAAGGCCATATAATCATATTATCACTAGATTTGAATCGCCCGTACCGGGAATTGAACCCGGCCCACGGCCTCGCTGCAGCGCAGCTTTTCGCAAGCCTTTCCTTAAAGGCTTCGACAGGGCCGTATACTAACCACTATACTATACGGGCAATGAAGAATTGTCTACAGAATAGTTTCTGCAAAGGAATATTTAAATTGTTATTTGGAAGCAATGCCGGCTTTTCTTTGCGCTTTTTCATGTATGCGCTGCACTTCCATGAAATCCCTGAAAAGCCTCATCGCCTCCACAATATGCCTTGCGTCTCCCGTGCCCTTAAAATCCCCGAGGTTTTGCCTTATGCCGTCAAGAAAGATTTTGAAGCCCGGCACGCTTTCAAGGTGCTTTAGCCTTTCAATATCGCTTTCCAGTTTTCTGGCCTGAAGCTTATGCGCCTCTGATGGGCGCCATTTTAGGGGTGGCATGAAAAATTTATGGTTCGAGATTATAAAAAACCCTGTTATTATGTAGAAATTTTCCTCATTTTCGCAATGAAGAACGCCTGCGAGTTATTGTCCTGAGGATAGATGCGCACCGCTTTTTTCATGCCCGAATCAAATTTCACGCCGCCGTATTCCTCAAAGCCTTCCCTTATTTTGAATCCGTTGATTTTCACTTCAAGCATTTCCGCCTTCCCGCTTTCAACGAATCTCTGCACAACCATTTCGTTTTCCTCGGGCGAAAGCGAGCACGTGCTGTACACAAGGGTTCCCCCGGGCTTCAGAAGACGCAGCGCCTTCCAGAGCATTTTTTCCTGCAGCGCCGCTTTCCTTTCCACGAGCGCGCCGCTCCAGTTTTTGAGCGCGTCAAAATTTTTCCTCACAAGGCCTTCAGAGCTGCACGGCGCGTCCAGCAGCACTTTATCAAAAAGGTTTTCCCTTTTCGCGGATAAAAGGTCGGAGCGTTGCGCGAGAACGTTTTTCATCCCGAACTTTTTCGCGTTGAATTTCAGGCTTTTGAAGCGCTGCACGTTCTTGTCAATCGCGACAATTTTTCCGTGGCCGTTCATAATGCATGAAAGCTGCAGCGTTTTGTTTCCCGGGGCGGCTGCAGCGTCCAGAACCAAATCTTTTTCCCGCGGCGCGAGGATTATTGCTGGCAGCATTGACGCCTTTTCCTGCAGGTTGAACAGGCCTTTTTCAAATTCCCCGCACTGCGCCGGCCTTTCAATGCCTTCAAGGGCGAAAGCGTTTTCGTGGAAAGGCAGCTGATTCAAAACCCATCCTTTTCCGCGCAATTTCCGCGCAAGAATTCCGGGTGCGATTTTAAGCGAATTCACCCATATGCTTTTCGGCATTTTCATGGAACAGCAGCCGAAAAAAGTTTCCGCTTCCCCGCCCATTATGCGCGAAAATTTGTCCCTGAATTCCTGCGGAATGAAAGTCTTCTTCATAAAATTCCGTTTTCACACCGTCGCCAGCGTCCTGTGGCCTTTCAATTCCTTGAAAAGCCTTTTCACCGCGCGCATGGCCCTGTAAAATGGCACCGAGGCAAAAAAGGCGAAGAGTATGAACGCGGTCACCTGCCTGCTGTAAATTATCGGCACCCCGAACCCCGGAAGGTCGTTGTATAAAAGCACGGCGACCCACGCGAAGCACACAACAACGAAAAGGTTGAACGCGAAGCCTTCAACCTGCTGCACCGCGTAAGGTGTTTCCTGCTTTCCGAGCTGCTTTACGGGCTTTTCATGCCTTGAAAGCTGCGGCAAAAGCGATAAAAGCCTCTGGTGAAGGGCTCTCCTGTTGTAAAGCGGCTGGAAAATTATCACCGTGATGAGTATGAGCATAAAGGCGAGCGGGCTGACAAGCCGCGCCTCCACGCCCGCAATTATTCCGCCCGCCACCGTCGCAATGATTACAACAAATTCCCCCAATGGCGACAAAAGTATTGCCGCAAGGCTTGAGTCCTCGCCGCCCAGCCCGAAAAGGCCCCCAAAAATCCTCAAAACAATTGAATGCGCCGCCATCGCGCTCAAACCCAAAACAAGCGCCAGCCCCGCCATGGACAGAATTTCATCCAGCGAGGGCAGAACCAATGCATTGCCCGCCATGTCGAAGAAAAGCGTTGTGCCGAAGCCGACAAAGAAGAACACGAGGAAAAAGTCCCTCAGGAATTCCACGTCCCTCTTGATTCTTGCGCCTGAATCAGTTTCGCTCAGGGCGAAGCCCGCAAAATAGGCGCCGATTGCTGTTGACAGGCCGACAAGCGATGCAAGCGTCGCAACAATCAGCCCCACGCCCAAGGCGTAAAGCGTTACAGTTGTATGCCCGTAGCCGTTGTTTTTCATCCACGCCTCAACAACTTTCGTCAAATGGTTTACCGCGTAAAATGCGGCCACCGCGAAAACCAGCGCGCTCATCGCAAGGCCGAGAACCGAACCCTGTTCAGAGGAAAAGCTTGTCAGGAAAACCAGCAGCAGTATGCCGAGAAAGTCCTGAAGGATGAGGATTGCCAGTGACACTTTTGCCGCATTGTTTTCAATCAGGTTCCGGTCAAAGATGAATTTCGCCACTATTGCCGTGCTCGTGGAAAACATCATGATGCCGAAAACGGCCGCAAATAAAAGGCTGTGCCCGAGGAAGAGCAGGATTGCCGTGCCCACGCTTATTGTCAAAGCCATGTCAATCAATGCGAGCACGAAAATTGCCGAGCCGGATTTGAGGAACTCTTTAAGGGAAAGCTCTATGCCCAAGTAAAAAAGCAGCACGAAAAGCCCGAGCTCCGCAAAGCCGCCAACCAGAGGGTCCGTGGGGCGCAGGAAGTTGAGCCAGAAAGGCCCAAGGAGAAAGCCTGCAAGTATGAAGCCGATTACTTCGTTCTGCCCGAGCCTTTTCACGAAAATGCTGAGGGAAAGCGCTATGAGTATTATAACGCCGATTGTTGTCAGGGGCAGGATTTCAGTTGCCATAATCGCACTTTAATTTAATGAATTTCCAAGTTTAAAAAACATTGTGGGGCATTTAAAGCCTTTTACAGGGGCACTTTAATTTGGCGGACGGTTTACAGGTTAAGGTGTTTTTATTGGCTTCTTCACTGAGGGCAGAGCTTGAATCCCTTGCGAACAGGGAAAAGGCGAAAGTTTTGCAGCGGTTTTTCAAAACAGGCAAAGGCGAGTACGGCGAAGGCGATATTTTCCTCGGCGTAAGCGTTCCCGACACACGCGGTGCCGCGAAAAAATTCACGCATCTCACTTTCGCGGAGCTTGAAAAACATCTCGCCTCGGAAATCCACGAGGAGAGGCTTGCCGCGCTCCTCATTTTAGTTGAAAAATTCAGGAAAGCCCCTGAAATTGAGAGAAAAAAAATTGTGGATTTTTACCTTTCAAACACTTCCCGTGTGAACAATTGGGATTTGGTTGACCTTTCGGCCGATAAAATCCTCGGCGAATTCCTTGCGGGCAAACATGCCGCAGAAAAGGCAGTGCTTTATAATCTCTCAAAATCCAAGAATTTGTGGGAGCGCAGGATTTCCATTGTTGCAACTTTTGCTTTCATTAAAAGGAAAAAGCTTGAGGACACGTTCAAAATTTCTGAATTGTTGCTCAATG
>DASRUO010000054.1:0-2425 GCA_035655375.1 archaeon
GGAAAAAAAGCTACGCTTCAACACCTGAAAGCCGAACAGTTCCGCCGGAAGAATACCTTACATAAAAGCCCGGAAATTGTGCGGAAGAGCCAGACAAGCACGCACTGAAGCGCCTTTAAACGCAGTATATGGCGCTCCGCAATAAGAGGGTTTTTTATACAACCGCGGAGAAAAGTTATTTATGCCGGCACCAACAAAACACAGGGTCGTGCCTGACGGAAGGCATCCGGAAGCGGTTAATGTTCACCACTCATCAGCGGTGCGGATACTGAGAGCCCCTGAAGTGCCGGACTTTCAAAGTAAAACATTTGCATGGAAGCTGGGGCAGGATTTCAAGCACTGGCGGAAGGAACACATAAATGTCCGAAATATTGGGCCGTTCAGCTGGCTTTTGCAGAGGGGCCTGAACCCTTTTTACTGGCCTTTCGCGATTTTAAATACGCCGCCAAGGCTTTACAGGAAATGGGTTACGTGGAATGACATGAAGAGGCGGGCAAAGATTGCCGGGTCAACGCATGTCAATCCCGAAGCGCTTGCAAGGGTCATGCCCAGCTTTGTGCTGTCAAGGCTTAACGGCTACCCCGGTGGGGAGCTGCGGGACGCAGGCGAAGTCAGGGCGATGATGCAGCAGCAAACCACAGCCTTTTCAGCGGCCCTTGAAAGCCTTGAGAGGAGGAAAAAAGCCGCGGGTGACCCGAAAAAAATTGACCCGCGCGACAACCCCGAAAACCTTGAAAAGTTCGGCTACCCTTTCAAGGATTTCCTCACTGAAGAGCAGGTTGGGTCCCTTAACAGGGTTTTGCTTGAAAGGAATCAGCTTGCGGGAAACATATTTTCCCTTAACAGGGCCATACAGGCGAAAGGCTTGACTCCTGAATACAGGAAAGCTACTGAAGAGCTCATTAAGCGTTCAATAGAGCTTGACAAGGAAATGCTTGAAGGGGATTTTTATGATTTTATGGGCAAAATGGAACTTCAGGCCCTTGCCGTAAGCAGGTTCACCAACGATTATAAAACCTTCGCAAAGCTTTACGCCGATAGTACCAAGAAAGAGGTTGTAGGTGCAGGGGAAAGCGCACCTGGCGAAATTGTAGAAAAGCTGAAACAGCAGCAGAAATGATGGCGGCACGGCTATTTTTTATTTTATTTTTTCCGTTCCGGCTCAACTCAAAAACCTTTGGCGGAATTTTTGGCGGCAAGAACAGCTGCCTTTAAGGCGGGAACTGCATCACGCTTTCGCAGGCTTTTTCCTTTTCCTTTCGCGCTCAACCCTTATGCCCACAAACACCGCCACAAGCGCGGCAAGCATCAGCACTAAAAGCATCTGCTGTTCGGGCAGCGACGCGAGGTTGAGGAAGCCGCCCTCATCCTTTCCGAGGTCAAGGTTTAAGACATTGCCCGAAGCGGTCGCTGTTGCCTCTCCGCCGGGGCCGACCTTTGCGGCAATGCCCTCGCGGAAAGCCTCAATCAATGGAAGCAGCTGCGCGTTTTCAGCAAACCATAAGCCCTTGTCCGGGTCGTAATAAAAGGAGCCGTTCTTTCCCTGCGCGGATGTCAGGAGTTCAGGCTTGTCGTTGTCAAACTGCACGAACGGCGCCCCGTCCTTTGTGGAAAACTTCACATCATGCGTCTGGCCGTCATCGGTTGTAATCTTGAACCCTTCAGGCGTCTGGCTTATAGTGCCTGTGTAGTCGGTGACCTCGCCTGTTTCCTTGTCCACGACCCTCAAATGGTCCCTGCACTCGCCGTTTTCCTCTTTTTCCGAGGAAATTATGTAACGCTTTGTCGGAGTTTCAAACACGGTGAAAGGCCCCTGGTGCGCGAGGGCCTCATTAAAGTTTTCAACCTTTGCCACCTTGAAGTCGGAGCCGAAATCCGGTATGAGTTCAAGGTTTATCGCGGGCTCCTGGCACTGCGTTTCCTCGTTGAATTCACGCTCAAGCTTCGGCTTCAAGCCTTCGACAAGTTCCTTGCTCAGCACTCCATCGGGGTGGTGCGCGAGCCACGCGAGGAAGCAGCCGTTCGGCTTCACAACGATTGTGCCATTCTCGAACTGCAGGCTTTGAAGCTGCCCGACAGAAGTTTCGCCGTCGTTGGAGCTGGAAAGGTTCACGTCCTTGTTCGCGAGAATGAATATTTTTGCGTTGTCCCCTTCAGCTATTTTTCTGGGAACGCCTTCCGCGATTATCTTGTCCCCCAAGGGGGTTATGTTCGGGTGCGTGGTTGTCACAATGGAATTGAGCTTGCCGAAAACGTCGTTAAGCTTTTCGGATTCCAAAGGGCGGCCGGTCTGCTCCATGACGCCGTTCTTGATGCAGTCAAGCAGCTCGGAATTGAGGACGCGCACCTCGCCCTTGGCATTGATTTCAATCGCCACATCCGTTGAATTCTAAATGCATGACTCGGTGAGCGTGCGCGGAATCTC
>DASRUO010000055.1:0-3218 GCA_035655375.1 archaeon
ATAAGCCCGTGGGCGCGGCGCGAAGGAAACAGGCAGGTTTCGTTTGATTTGCTTTTAGGCGTGAATTTCAAGGCGAACTACTGCGACATTGAAGAATGCCCCAAAAGCGGCGAGGCGGAACTTACAGGCTTTTTCGATTTCATCGACCAGGACGAGCGCATTGTGTACGGCCTTTCACAAAGCCTGCCTTTTTACGGAAATTTTTCAATCGTTGAACTGAATTCTGACGCTTTCCAGAAAAACCTCGCGTTCCTCGACTACGGCACTGACCTCATCGGTGAGCCCCATCCTTTGGGCGGGGAATATTTCTGGCTTAAAGGCGGGAAGCTGGATTTCGGGAAAAGCTTTCCCATAATAGTTTCAAGCGGCGTGGGCAACCGCGTATTGTATTACGCTTTCCCGCCGGAGTTTTTCGTCAGTGATTCAATGCCCGTGGACAAGAAAACCGGAGAAAAAACAAGGTATTGGGCGCTGATTGAAAACATGTATTACGGCATGCTTTACAAGTGAAAAAAACGGTTTTTGCAAGGCTTTCCGGACATCCAAAAAAAACCTTTAAAACACCCTTAAAACCCTTCAAAACGTGGGTTTTTTAACTCCAAAGCGTGAGCGCAAAAGAAAATAATATAAACTCCGAGCCGTTTAATTATATTGCTTGATTATTATATTCAGTTAATCGGTGATTAAATGGGAATTGTTGACGGCATCAAAAGCTTTTACTCCGGCCTCGAGGAAAAATACTACAATTTCCTTGACAAGCTCAACGAAAAAATTCCCGTGTACGAAATCATTGACCCCATAGACAAGGTTTTCCCGAGCTTCATCCTTTTCGGAATCCTGTTCCTCCTGATTCTCGCGCTCGCAATTTCATTTGTTGCCGGCATTGTTTCCCCCTCCGCGAACAATTCTTTGATTGTAACCGTTAATGGCAGCGGCGGCAGCCCCGTTGAAGGCGCCACTGTGATTTTCCTGAAGGGCGGCGAAATTGTTTCAAGCGTTGAAACGGATGCCGAGGGAAAGGCGCGGCTTGAAGGAACCGTGGAAGGCGACGAGTTCGGGGTGCGCGCGGAAAAAGACGGCTTCTTAACCGCAACAGAAACCGCCACAATAAACCAGTTCCCGCAAAGCCTTATTGTAACGCTTGAAGAGGAAAGCGCCGCGTTCACGGCAAAAACAATCAGGCTCCTTGATTCATTGGGGACGCCGGCAAGGGAAAATTTCACCTTAAGCTTTGAGTGCAGCAACCCTTACGCATCGGCGCCGCAGAACATTTCAATAACGCCCTCGGACAACGGCGTTGCAAGGGTTCAGGTCGCGAACAACTGCGAGAGGCTTTCAGTCACCGTGACCAATTCAAACGTTTTCATGGAAGTGAGCGGCGAAACCATTACAAGCGATGACTTCTCCATTTATTTGAGCGGGGAAACCGTTGAAAACGGCTCAATCATTGTGAACGTGAAGGACGCGGAAGGGAATGCTGTGGACGGCATAACTGTTGAGCTTTACAAGTACTCGGAGCTCCTCGCAAACCCGAACGTCGGCCCAATAGATGTGGGCTACACTTCCGGCGGGCAGGCGTTCTTCTCGTGGGCGCCCGGGGATTATTTGGTGAAAACCTATGATTCCGCCGGCAATTACGGTGAAAAAACTTCGGCAAGGATTTCGCTCGGCTCAGGGGGCACTGAAACAATTGAACTTATTTTAACCGAAGACATCAAGGGGCAGATTAAAATCAAGGCCGCGGACAAAAGCTCGGGCGCCGCAATCGCGAACGCGCGCGTGAAGCTTTTCACTTCCCTGACGGATGAGGAAATCACATCAATTTCAACAAATTCCGGCGGCGAAGCCGTATTCAACATAAGCCGCGACGTTGAGTACAAGGCTGTTGCAAGCGCGGACAACTATCAGATTGGCACAATCAGCGGGCTCAGGATAAGCGATTCCTTTACAACCATGCAGCTTGAAAAATGCACGCCGAAAACATGCGGCAGCCTCATAGTGAAAGTGGTTGATCAGGACAACATTGCGATTGAAAACGCGGTTGTCGCATTGTACAACGCCTCAACAAACTTTGCCGCGGGCTATGACACGAGGGCAACTGATTTGAACGGAACCGCGAAATTTCCGGGAGTGAGCTCTGGAAATTATTACGCTTTCTCCTTCAAGGAAGGCTTTTCAGGGAGGAGTGACGCGGCGTACTTTAACAGCTCCTCGGTGCCTGAAACCGGCGCGCACCTCACGGTCACAATGGAGGTCGGCGAGGGAACTATAAGCGTTGCCGTGAAAGACGCTGAAAAAAGGCCTGTTGCTTTCCCGCGCATAGGAGTTTTCGACGCGCGCACTAATGAGTTGATTGCGAGCGATTTCGGGGATTCAAACGGCGTCAAGGATTTCACGCTCAAGGCGAACAGGAAGGTTTACTTCATTGTAAGCAAGGAAGACGAGCAAATCTTCGCGGATTATACTACAGTGAAGATGCCGATAATAGTTTCAACCGTGCAGAACGTTGACGTGACGCTTGAAAAGCCGATACTCGCGAAAAACGTTGAATTGCTGTTTTTGGGCCTTTACCTGAACGGCAAAAGGGCGGAAAACGTGAAGGCCGGCGAAACATACACCGCGAAATTCAAGCTCCGCATTCCCGAGGAAAAAGAGTATGAAACCGCGGGAATACACCTGCGCACGGGCTCGGATGTTTTAATGGAGAAAGACCATTTGCTCTTAAAGGAAGTGAACGCGCCGAAAACCTCGCAGATCCGCGCCACAAAGTTTGAAAGTGAGGCTAGCAGCCTCTCGGAAGAGGATTATGATTTGACGGCGGGGGACGCGAAATGGGTTAATCTTGAATGGGTAAAGCCCTTGGCCGGCGTTTATGAAATCAGCGCGGAAGTGCAGGTGAAGGATTCCGCTTCCCTCGGGGAAAAGCTTTTCCTCAATTACAGGGCTTTGGGCATAATGGATGACGGCGCAATTGACAGGTTCCCGGAAGACGACACCGTAAACCTTGAGCTTTACAGCAACACCAAGGAAGAGATTTTCGAGGTCGGCATTGTGAGGCTGTGCGATGAAAGCTTCTGCTTCACCTCAACGATTGAGGACATCAAGGGAGGGTTCATTGATTCTGTTACCGACACTTACAGCGCGAAAGTGTTCAACCCTTACAGGCTTTCATTCATCATCACCAACAATTCTGACACAAGAATCCATAATGCCGCGAA
>DASRUO010000056.1:0-6755 GCA_035655375.1 archaeon
AGTCCTGCAAGGGGTCCACCAGAAAGCCGTACTTTATGTGAAGGAATTCTTCGCATACTTTTGTAGGGTGCTTCTTGTAAAGCAGCGCGTCGTTCTCATGGTAATAAAGCCGCTGCAGCACGTGCCCCGCGAATGCGACAATCCCTTCAGGCCTTGTTTCGCGGTGGTCGTGAACGTAAGGGGCCTTCACAAGCCTGAATTCATGCCCCAAATCCATTATCTTGAAGCTCAAATCCGTGTCCTCGCGGTAATAGCGGTAAGCTTCATCGTAGCCCCCGGCTTTTTCCAGAAGTTTTTTCCTGAAAGCGGTTGATGTTCCGCCGTAAAAATCGTACGCGCTCACAATCCCGGTTTTTTCATTTGCGAATCCACGCACCATTTTCTCAAGCCAGCCCTTTCCGGCAATGCAGTCATGGTCCATGTTCACCACAATTTCGTATTTCGCGTTGCCAATGCCAGTGTTGCGCGCCCTGCATACGCCCGAATTTTTCTGGCTGAAAACCCTGAGGTTTTTTTTGCCCTGAACATATTTGTCCAGAAACTCTTTCGTGCCGTCAGTGCTTCCGTCATTGACCACTATAACCTCAAATTTTCCGCTGAATTCCTGCGCAAGCAGCGAGTCAAGAACGCGGGGAAGCGTTCTCATGCCGTTGTAAGTGGCGACTATAACCGAAGCGCCCATCACACAAACGCCTTCCCCGTAAATTCCTCAAGCAGTTCCGGAATGCGCCCGCGCTCCACTAAGGCAGGCTTGAAAGACGCCAATGCGCTGATTTTTTCCTCCAAATTTCGTGGCTGCCACGCAACCAAGCCAATTTTTTTCATCTCCACAACCTCGGCGAGCTCGAGCTGGTGGTCATTCGTGTGTTCGGAGCGCTCCTTCCTCCGCGGCACCGCAATCATTTTTTTGCCGAGGTTTTTGCACTCGCCAACAGTTCCTTCGCCCGCGTGGGTTATCACAACATCCGCCTTCAGAAGATTTTCGCGGAACTCGTCAAGCGTCAGGAAATGTTTCCATGCGAAGTTTTTCGGTTCATAGGCCGAGTGCCCCGTCTGCGCGAAAATTTTTCCGGCGATTTTTTTCCCGCCCGCAAGCCTGTCCACTTCGCTTAGGAGCGAATCAAACTGCTGCGGATGCGTTCCAACAGTGACAAAAATTTTAGTTTGCCTTGCCTTTTGTCTTAATCCGGCGGTCAAAATATGCTTCCCCCGAAAACCCCTTTCGGGTAAAATTGTTCCAGTTCATTCCACTGGTAAATGAAAAGGTCGGCGAAAAGGTACGCTATCCTTCCGCTCAGCCCCGGTTTAATTGGCCGGCAGAAGCTTTCAATGAAAACCACTTTTTTCCCCAAAATTTTTCCTGCCAAGCAAACAACCAGGCCCACATCAGCGCCTGTTGAGACAATTAAATCAGGCTTTTCCTTCCGCAGAATTTTTAAGCTGTGCAAAAAACCCCTGAATGTTGCAATCGGGTTTCTCCCCGGAAGCTCAACAAAAAAAACTTTTTCTTTTTCTGCCAGGCTTTCTGAATCCTTTCTCCTGAAAGTGATGAAAAAATGCTCCCTTTTGCCGTAAAACTCCTTCAGCTGCAGCATCTCGCTCAGGTGCCCGCCGGCGGAGCATGCAAGGCAGAGTTTCGGCGTATTTCCGGCCGCAATGGCGTTCATTGTATCAAATCTGTTTCCGCAAAAATTAAAGCTTATTGGTGCAGGCTTTCCGCCGGGGCAAAGAATTGGTACATTCATGGGTTATTAGGCGCGATTTCTGGTTTAAAAACTTTATTGGCTATTAACCTATAATGCTTGAAAAAGCCAAGGCATTCATCCTGGGCCGGAAGAAAGAGCTCTTTTTCGTTCTCCTCATTTTCCTCCTCGCTTTCGGCATCAGGGCACATTTGATGATTTACCAGCTCATGTTCGAGTTCGACACTTACTTCCACGCAAGGATTGCCGAATACGTGATTCAGACACTCACAATTCCAACGGTTGACCCGCTTGCATATTACCAGGTTCAGGGCGGGGCTGTGCTTCCGGCAAGCAGCGCATTTTTCTGGGTATTCACTGCGTTCATTTTCAAGATTGCCACCCTTGGCGCCCCTTACAGCAAGGACGCGTGGATTGTCGCCGTAAAGTTTCTTCCCGCAATTTTCGGTGCGCTGATAAGCGTTGCAATGTATTTCCTCGGCAAGGAAATGTACGGCAAAAAAGCCGGTGTCGCGATGGCTTTTTTCGCGGCCGTTGTGCCAGCATTTGTGTACAGGACAATGGCGGGCCAGTTCGAGGAAGATTCATTGGGCTTCCTGTGGATGGTTGCCGGCCTTTACTACTTTGTGAAGGCAGTGAAGCAGGCAGAGTTTAACCGCGAAACAATCAAAAATTCCATTATCTCAGTGTTCTTTTTCGTGCTGATGGCGTGGACCTGGCAGATGTTCCTCCTTGTCCCCATAATACTTACAGCATGGTTTTTCAGCACTGTTGCCTTAATGTGGTTCAGGAAAGAGGCACACGAAAAAATATTAAACATCGCGAAAAGCTTTGTTCTCGTAATAGTTGTTTTTTCCGTGATAACATCAATCCTGATAGGCACTGCCTGGCTGGGCGCTATTTACAACTATGTGTCAGGTTACCTCCCTGTGACGCCCTCAAATATAGAAAGGATTGAAACAACGGGCGGCGATGCGACAAGCGTTTACTCTGTTACCGTGGGGGAGGAGCAGCACGGCTTCAAGTTCTGGGGCAACAAGTACAACGCCCTGATAATTTTCCCGGTGCTGGCGCTGCTGCTGTTCATACCTTACCGCCTGCTGAGGAAGAAGGACGATTACATAACCTTCATTCCATTTTACTGGATTTTGGTGACGGCCTTCATGGCCTTCATAAGGCTCAAATTCACGTACACTTTCGGCCTGCCGGTGGCAGTTGCCGCAGGCATAACCGTTTCGGAACTTTTTGAATGGGTAGGGAAAAGGCCCGGCTTTGAAAAGAAAACCATCGCGCTGGCCTTGGGCTTCATGTTTTTGGTCGGCGCGGCGGCGGGCTCTTTTTTTGTTTCACAAAACGTTCCGTCCATTGAGGCTGACACCGGCTGGAAGGAATCCCTTTACTGGATAAGCGAGAACACCCCAAAGGACGCGAAATTTTTCAACTGGTGGGATGAAGGCCACTGGATTACATTTATAGGCGAGAGGGCTGTTAGTACCGACAACAGGAATTACACGCTGAAGGCGAACACGGACATTGCGCTTTTCATGCTGAGCGATTCCGAAGACGGGGCAATGGAAAAAGTCAGGGAGTACAGCCCCGATTATGTTATACTGAGCGAAGACCTTGTAGGGAAACTGGGCTCTCTCGGCCTGTACGCTTTCAATACGACCAACTTCGGCGACCCGCGTGTTTCACAGTATTTTTCCGTGTCAATACCGTGCCAGAAACAGCAGGACGCGCTTTCAGGGCAGGTTTCAGTAATTTGCGGCGGCAACAAAATCACGGAGCAGCAGTTCAGCGCGCTTCCCTTCAAGTGGATTCCTGAGCCGAACCAGCTCATCAACGAGAGCACGAGGGGCTTTGTTTACAGGAATGAGCAAGGCTCAAAGCTTTTCATAATGAACAGCGCCGCCAACAGCACTTTCATTGTGAAGCTTTTCTTTGACACTGAAAAAACGGAAAACTTTGACCTCGCTTACTCGAACAAGGAAGTCAGGATTTTCAAGGTAAAAAATGCCTGATGGTTTTAATTATGGCCGGCGCACCTGAATTCTTTCTGTCACTTTTAGCTATATTCCTTTTCTCTTTCCTCATAACTTTCCTCATTACGCCAATCCTGATAAGGAAAATGGCGGCGCGCGGCCTCACCGGCAAGGACATGAACAAGTTTTCAAGGCCTGAAGTTGCGGAAATGGGCGGCATCTCAATTATTTTAGGCGTTTCCCTCGCGGTAATTGTGGCAATATTCATTTCAACCTATCTCGGCTTCCTTGATTTCAGCCTTTCAATACTTTTCGCGGCTTTCCTCACAATATTGCTTGTGGGGTTCATAGGCGTTGTTGACGACATTGTGGGCTGGAAGCGTGGCATCAGGCAGTACCAGCACGCGCTCTTCCCGCTTTTCGCGGCTTTGCCTTTGATGGCTGTGCAGGCCGGAACCGATTCTTTGGTGCTCCCTTTTTTCGGGCCCGTGTCAATAGGGATCCTTTACTCGCTCGTGCTCGTGCCGATAGCAGTTACAGGGGCAAGCAACGCCTTCAACATGCTTGCCGGCTTCAACGGCCTTGAGGCGGGCCTCGGCGTGATAATAGTTTCAACGCTTTCGCTTGTGGCGTTGCTTACTGGAAAAGTCGAAGCGCTCATCATCGGCTTGGCTGTCCTCGGCGCGCTTTTGGCGTTCCTCAAATTCAACTGGTTTCCCGCGAAAATTTTCGGCGGCGATTCGCTCACTTTAATGATCGGCGCCAGCATTGCCGTCATTTCAATTGTGGGCAACATGGAAAAGCTCGGCGTTGCAATCATCGCGCTGCACTGGGTTGAATTGGGCTTCAAGGCAAAGCGCAAATTCCAGAGCGAGTCATTCGGGATTCCAGATAAGCACGGCTTTTTGAGCCCGAGCCCCGAAGGCGGCTCGCTCACGCACTTCATCCTAAGTTTCAGGCCGATGACCGAAAAACAGCTTGTGCTTTCAATCCTCGCGCTGCAGGCGCTAGTATCAATAGCGGTTTTCGTGCTGTTCTACTTCAGGCTGTTCTGAAGCGGGCAAAGAAACCACAGCGCCTAAACGCGTTTTTTAACAATTACTAAATATGTGCTTGTACCGGCTAAGAAAATATTGAATATATTGCTTACAATATAATCAGCTGTCAAGCCTAATCCTTTTCCCGCAGTAGCAAACGTTATTGCAACATAGAAAATGAACATTATCAATTCAACGCTTGGAGGGATAATATAAATCACCGGAATTTTTTTTGCGAAAATGTAAATTATTATTGGCACAGCTCCAATCAGAACGATGGCTGTTGGCAGAATATTTATTATTGAAATTGCCCCGAGGATTTGGTTTTGGGAGAAAAACCTTAAGTCAGAGAGAATGGCAATTAAACTGCTAACGCCAACAAGTATGGTGTATCCTTTGACTATTTTGTCAACCACGGAAATATTATCATCTTCTACTTTAAAAACACGGGTATCATAAAAAAAGAAATAAAGAATTTGCAATAAGCCCTCTTTCAAAGGTGATTATCAAAAAAAGTAAAAAATAAGTGATTAGCAGCGCAACCGTTGCGTCGGTTGGGTGCGCGTTCCATCTTCGTTTGTACTCGATGGAACTTGCCTAGTGAAAGAGAAAAGTGATTAGCAGCGCAACCCTTTCGCCGGTTAGGAGCGATAACCCACACTCCTTTGGAGTCGTATGGGTTTTGCTCGCTTCGCTCGCTGGAAGTAAAACGCAAAAAAGAGAAAAGTGATTAGCAGCGTCTAGGCCGCTCCGTTTAAAAAAACAGTGCGAACCGAATCGCGAACGGGCTTAACTTCTGGGTTCGGAATGAGACCAGGTGTTTCCCCGCCCCTGTGGCCGCTAATCGTTTAATATTGCGTCTTGGAAGGTTTTTAAACCTTTTTCTAGAGGGGCATTCCGGCACACCAAAGGCTTTCCGGCGCTTTTACTTGCCGCCCTTTTTTTTCGCCGGCTTTTTCGCCTTTTCCGGCGCGTTGATTTCCCTAATCATTTTCGCGGCTTTCCTGAGGCCTTTTTTCAGGAGCGTCTCGTTTTTCGCTCCTGCACAAATCAGCTTGCCGTTCTTGAATAAAAGCAGCGTGAGCTTGGGGTCGTGAATCCTTAAAATCGCGCCGGGAAACTGTTCCGGCTCATACTCAACATTGTCCGACTCCATCGCGGTCTTGAACAAGTCCAAATTCATGTTCAGGTTGCCTGTTGTCACAAGGTTTACAACCGTGTAATCCGCGTTTTTCTGTATTTTCACGCTTTTCTGTATTTCGTGAATCATTTTCGAGGCCTTGAAAATCGCGAGAGGAATCTCCTTTTCCGAGCTCGCGCCGGAGCAAATAACTTTGCCGTTCTTGAACAGGAGCATTGAAACTTTCGGCTCCTTCAGCTTCAGGATTGCGCCCGGAAACTGTTCAGGCTCGTACTCAACGCTCGGAATTGAAATCGCGAGGTTGTACAGGTCAATGGTTGTGTTAAGATTCGCTGAAGCTACAATGTTTACAATGGTGTATTTCATTTAATTTCACTCCCCCGGAAAAACCTTTTTTTATTTTAAAGCCCTTTAAAATAAAGCCCTTTTAAAAGCCTTAAGCCCTTTATAAACTCCTTTATAAACCCTTTAAAAACCTATTTAAACCGTAAGAAGCACACGCTTACTATGGCCTGGCTTTTTGGGGTGTTTCCGAAATGAGCTTGTACTATTTCCTGCCCGCGCTTTCAGGGGTTTTAATCGGCACAATCATTACCGTGTTTCTCACTAAAATACTCGGCACGCCGAAAGCGACACTCCTGAATGCGGTTATCCTTGTCGCCGGTTTCACTCTCCTGACCGCTTTCGTTGCGGGCTTCGGCCTTGATTTGATGACGACAATTTTCTGGGTGAATTTCATAGGATACTTTTTCATCCTCGTGGTTTACCCGGTCCCGTGGTATATGGGTTTTGTGTTCACGTTCATAAACTTCGCGATAGGCTCAACCGTCGGCCTTGTGCTGGCGCCGAACCTCGTGCAAGTGATTGTAAACCTCATTTACTGAGTCCGAAT
>DASRUO010000057.1:0-2239 GCA_035655375.1 archaeon
CGACCAGGATTGCGGTTTCCTTGGTGCTCACGCAGAATCTCGGATGGATGATTCTTGATGAGCCGACGCACAACCTTGATGCGAACGCGGTCTCTGAATTAAGCGAAGTTTTGAGGAACCACCTTCCCGAACTCATTGAGCAGGTGTTCGTGATAACGCATGACAAGGAGATGGAGAACGCGGCTTCAGGAAAACTGTACGTTTTTGAAAGGGATAAAGAATCAGACGGCGTGACGAAAATTTCAGGCGTTTAGCCTTTCCTTAATCCTCACAATGAATCCGGCCACAAGGTTCCGCTGGAGCTTGCTTAAAGGCATGCCCAAAGAGTTTATGAAATCCTTGTTTTTCTCGAAATTGTCTGAAAAATTTTCCGGGAAAGCCTGAATCAGGACGTTAGCCCTGCTCTTTATGTTCTGCGGAACTGCCTTGCCCATTCAATCCACCTCAACCCTTTCCCCCTTCGGGGACTCCGCGCCGGTTGGGAGCGACATCCTGTGCTTCGCACAGGATTTGCTCGCTGCGCTCGCAATTGAAAGCATCAATCAATCCACCTCAACCCTTTCAATCCTGCCGTCAGGGTATTCCCTTAAAACAGAAATCGGGATGACTTTTTTCCCGAACTCCATTGCCGCCGTTTCAAGCATGGGCGTATTTTTCGGGACCTTCATCAGCGGCGGCGCGCCGAGCGAAAGCTGCAGCGCCCTTGCGCTGATAATGCGCGTGACCTCAAAACGTGTTAGCCTGCTCATTGGAAAAGCACTTCAAAAAAAGGTTTTACAGTAAAACTAGTTCATGCAAAAGGGTTAAAAAGCTGAGCGGAAGCTTAAGCCTCAGAACGCGTTTTTGAGCGAAAGAAGCCCTTTTTCAAGCTTTAATGAGCCTTCAAAGCGCTTTAAAACCGACATTTTTGGGGCGCGGTCAAGGACGGCCGTGGAAAAGCCCGCGTTCAGGGAAACCCTTGAGCCCTCAGACAAGGCCATTTCCTCAAAATCGCACAGCATTCCGGAAGCGATGCATTCAACGGCCGAGGCAAGGCTTTCACTGTAAAACCTGCTTTCAGGGCTTGAAAGAAGCCGCGGCAGGGAAGCCATTATTGAAAGCATGGTTTTCTTCAGCAAAGCCCTGTAAAAAAACTGCGGGCTTGACTCAAGTGCCTGTGAAAAGAAAAGCCCTTTTGAAGCCACAACCGCGGAGCTTTCATTTTTAATGAGCGAATCAAGCAGCACTATTGAATCCTTGAGGAAATCCACGTTTTTTGATAAAACGCTCCTGCTCGCTGTGCAGTGCCATTCAAGCCTTGCCGGCCTGAGTATTTCCGCGAACCCTTCCTTTTCCAGCGCAAGCGCGTCGGCAAGCATTATTGAATCGGTTGAATTCCTCCGGAAGGGGCCTGCCGGAAAAAAATCGTAAAAATATTCCTTTTTCCTGCCCTCCCTTTCACCCCTTAAAGGCCGAGAATTGTGGAATTTTTCCGCCCAAGATTTTGAAAACGGGTTGAAGTAAAGGCCTTCCCTCAAAAACCTCACCTCAACAAGCGTTGAAGGCAGGACGTTTTCGCCGTCAAGCGAGGAAGGCGCGCAGCAGGGGCAGTTCACCGACTCGAAGCCGAGGTTGTTGGACGGCGCGGCGCACCGGCCTGAAAGCGCGGCGGAAAAATCTATTTCAACCGCGTTGCGCGGGGCGTGGAAATTTTTTTTCACTGAAGAGGAACGCCTTGAAAGCGGCGCCCCCGTTTCGAACAAAACGTTTTCAAGGAAAATTTCCGCTGCATCCTTTCTCTGCTCGCTTTCAATGAGCGGAATTTTGAGTATGCTTGAAAGCGCGATCCTTTCAGTGATGTCCAGCGCCAGAGGCCTGTTCACTTTCATAAGCGAGGAAACGTTTTCCTTAAGCGAACCCGAAAAAAAGCCCGCGCCCGCTTCCGGAAAATCGAAGCGCTTTTCCTTGATTATTTCGGAGCCGTCAAGGGAAAAACAGTCAAAGTACGACCAGTTTTTACCTATGAGGAACTGCCTTTCAGGCTCGACAAGGTTCTCGGAAAAGCCGAAAAATTTTTCCAGGGCATTGTTGACTTTTTTCAGGTCGGAAAACGTGGCGCCGTAAATCACGGCGGTGTTGCCGGAAAAATCGGCTTTAAGGCGCTTCAAATCATGGAATGAAAGCGCTTCAACAAGGGATTCACGGCTTATTCCCCTGAGGGGAAAAAACATTTTCGGAAAAAAAGAGTATTTGCGGGAAA
>DASRUO010000058.1:0-9668 GCA_035655375.1 archaeon
TTCTCGTTCGCGGCCTTAATCATGTCGTCGTGGACATCGGTGATGTTTACAACATATTTAACCCTGAAGCCCCTGAACTCAAGGTATCTCCTTATGATGTCGAAAGCCGTGTAAGTGCGCGCATGGCCTATATGGCCGGGACCGTAAACCGTGGGGCCGCACACGTACATGCCGATTTCACCCTTTTTTAAGGGCGTGAATTCCTCAACCTTCCGCGTGCGCGTGTTGTAAACCCTGAGCATTGAATAACCCGCATATTATTGGAAACAAAAAGATTTTTATATGTGTGAAAGGTTACTTGTTTATGGCTCCGGGAAACGTTGGCAGGAGAAATCATAGTATTAAAAAGGCTGGCGGCGAACGCGTTACCCAACCCGATTTTCTGACAAATTTGCAAGTGGCTAATGAACGCCTTCAGCTTGCCAAAAAAAGCTTCCGCTATATTCCGCCATACATTGAAGAGATTGCTGACAACCGTCAAGCATTGATTAGAATACTTAAGCAAAAGGAAAATTCATTGGAGAAAGCCGAAAAAAAGGCCGGGGGAACAAAACTATATGGCAAAGCTTGGAATGAGGTTAGGGATGAAATTGTGGATTGCAGGGGTAAAATCGGGATTATTAAAATCTTGCTTGGAGAAAAAATTAAATAAGCCTTTCACTCTTTCTCATCCTCGTATTCAACTTCTTCGTCAAGGCCTTCCATTTCCTCTATTTTCTTCTGCTGGCCGGTGACAAGCCTGAAAGCGCCCTTCTTCACCTCTATTGTGAGCAGTTCCCCGCAATCATCGCAGGGCAGGAAATCGCCTTCCTCGTAATCGTTGGCGTTAATCTCCAACTGGTAACCGCACAAAGGGCACTTGCACTTCAAACCTTAAAACCCCCGAAAAAACTAATAAACACCTTAAGGGAACGCTTTTTAAATTTTGTTGTCGCGTGCGGAAACAACTAATGCCAGAAAAAGAGAAGGTTTTCCTTACACGAGGCCTGAAGCGAAAAACACCATCAGGCGCAGGAAATACGCCAATACAACGAAAATCAGCAGGAAAACGAGGTTTGAAAAGGCGCTTGTGCCCTTCACTGACTGCGCAATCCTGTAAAAAACGTATAAGGAGGAGAAAAGCAGCGTAATGGCGACAAGGAAAACGAAAACCTGCGAAGCCGCGAGGCCCAGGCCTGAGGGAAGCGTGAGCGTTGAAAGCGTGTTTAAGCCGTCCTCAATTGAAAGGTTCTGGCCCGCAGCGGAGGCCGCGGCACTGAAATAACCCGGAATGGCGATGAGGATTGCCGCAATGAAAAGCGCGGAAGCGATGAACTGGAGAAGGTATGAAACTGAAAATGCCGAGAAGATTCCTGAAAAATTGCCTGAAACCGCTTTCCCCTTGAAAGCGTAAAGCAACATGTATAATAGCACTGAAGCGAGGGCCCAGTAAACGAGTTCCGCAACAATGAATACGGCAATGTCAGGCCCGCTTAAAGGGTATGAAAATGCAACGTAGAAAACAAGGAGCAGCAGCACCGGCAGCGCGAAAAACAGCAGCGCAAGGCCTAAAGCCTTTTTCCTGAACTGCGATTCAACAAGGCCTTTCAATACGTTCATCAAAACCATGAAAACCATTTATTATAACGCAAAAACCGGTATTTAAAGTTAGTGCCGGCGGGGGCTTTGCTCTAAAAGCCGGAGTTACTCCTAAAGTAAGTTGGAAATAGAAACACATTTTAAGTAGTATTTATCTAATATAACTACAAAGTGGTAAAATGGTCGAAAAAAAATTTATTTATGCTTTTGATAGAAAAATAAGGAGAAAAGTTTTACATGTTGTTTCCAGAGGAAAAGCTACTTCTGTAATATCCGGGGCCTCATTTTCATATAGCCCTTATAAGAAAAAATAAGGTTTTAACATGTCAAAAAGTTATAAAGAATATACAAGTGAAGAATTAGACCTTGAACCTTCAATACAACTGCAAATCACAAACGGGGATTATCTCACAGCCACCCTCTTAACTTATTCTGCGATAGAATATATGACTCAACAGTTACTCTTAATAGGTGCACAACAAATAACGCCGGAAACATACGATAAAATAAATAGAATAAAAATTCAACATGCAGCTCTTTTCTTGTACTATCAAAAATCTATTAGTGTTGAAGAATTAAAACTTATTGACAAATTAATCGGAAAAAGAAATGACTATACTCATGATTTTATCAAAAAACACCTCACCAAAAAGAAGTTTTCTTTTGATAGTTTTCTGAAACTATACAGAAAGATTTTTAGTTTATATACTAGTAAAATAGGCAAATCAAAAACTGAAGTGTAAAATCTGCTCCTTTAGTCTTTTTCTTGCTTCTAAACCCGCCTTTTTTTCAGACTTGTAGAGCAAGCCCGCCGCCCCGAAAAACAGGAAAGCGCGGAGTTTTCAGGCCGGAACAAAAAAGCGGAATTCAGTAGGAATTGATTTCGTGCAGCAGCTTCCTCGCCTTAACATTCCTTTTAAAGTGTTTCCGCACGGGCTCAATAAGCTTATTGATGTAGTGCGCGGTGCCGGTTTTCAGGTCCATTGGGTGGAGCGTGCCTGAAACGAAAGCGTTTTCAAGCGCTTCATAAGAGTGGAAGGAAATGTTTCCGCCGAACTTCTGCGGCCTCTCAATCTTCATTTCCTTGAACTTTTCAAAAACAATGTATCTGCAGTATTCAAGCACTGGGTTTTCCACGGCAACTTTTTCGGGGCAGTAGGCCTTCCTCATTTTCCTTTCAATCTCTTCCCTTGAATCGGTCATGAAAATTGCCGAATCAGGCCTTGACTTGGACATTTTCAATTCTATTTTGCGGTCAATGCCCTGCGCCTCGGTTTTCAATTCGTTCAAGCCGAGAAGCATGTGGTGGTGCACCGCGACAGGCTTGGCGTATCCGAGCTTCGGCGCGATTTCACGCGCGAACACATTTACTTTGCGCTGGTCCATTCCCAATTGTGCGATGTCAATTCCCAAATGGAAGATGTCGGCCGCCTGCATGCACGGGTAAAAAATCTGCGAGGCTGAAAGGATTTCGTTTTCCTTCCTGCCCATAATCTGGCTGCACCTGATGACCCTGTTTAAGGTGCTGTTGATTGAAATCTTCATGACCTTTTCCCAGTAGGTTTTATCGCCCATCACATCGGAAGCCCAGAAGAATTTCACTTTAGAGGTGTCCATGCCTGAAGCCTTCCACACCTCAACCATGTAATCGCCGGCTTTCTGTATTTTGCCAAAATCGCCGCCCATTTTATTGTTCGCCCACGCGTGCCAATCGGCTATCCACATCTTGAAAGAGCAGCCGGCTTTCACCATTTTGTTCACGTTGATTGCGCGGAGAATGCCCTGCGCTATGTGGGTTTTGCCCGAAGGCTCGAAGCCGTCGTAAGCGACGGGGCGCCTTTTTGCCTCGAAAAGCTGTTTGAGGTCTTCCTCGGTTATTATTTCCTCGCCGACTTCGCGCACGAGTGAAAGCCTTTCCTCCAAATCCATTGAAATCGTTTAAATTGAAGGGTAAAGGGTTTAAAAGAGTAGTTTGCTGCGGAGCCTGCGGCGTTAAGAATATTTAAATTTGCCTGAGCCCCATTCATTACTATGCCAAAAAAAACAGTGCTCGCGTTCGGCACCTTTGATTTATTGCACCCCGGCCATTTGAGCTATCTGCAGCAGGCGAAAGCGCTTGGAAACAGGCTGGTGGTTGTAGTCGCCACGGACTTGAACGTGGAAAAAATCAAGGGAGTAAAGCCGGTGAATGATGAGGAGCACAGGAAACGGCTCGTGGAGGCTCTGAAAATTGTTGACGAGGCGATGATAGGGTTTGAGGACGACATGATTAAAAGCGTTGAAAAAGTCAATCCTGATGTTGTGGCCTTGGGCTATGACCAGGAGCCCGGCACCGAAAAACTGAGGAAAATTTTCTTGGAGCGCGGCATCAGCGCGAAGGTTTTGAGGATGAAGCCATTCAACGAGCACCTTTACAAGAGCTCCAAAATAAAGGAAAAGGTGCTGGAGAAAAACGGCGGGAAATAGTTATTTATGCTTGAAGAAGTGAAATAGTTGATGCTGCCTTCTGAAAAAGCCCCAAAAAGTACGGTTAGGGCGTGTGATAAAACCAGCGCTGAAATGCGGAAAGGAAAATACCTTTCCTTGAAAAAAGCCGTTTCCGCCCTTGAAAATTAAATAACCGCTTTTTAAAGTGGTCAGGCTTATAGAAACCTATTTAAACTACAATTGTAGTATATTGTATTATGCTGTTCGTGGACGCCTCAACGCTCATCCTTGCGGCGAAAACGGAGCTGCTGGACTTGTTCATTGGGGCAAGCAGTGAACAGCTCGCAATATCGGCAGAAGTTGAAAAGGAAGCGACAAGAAAAAACACTTTTGATGCCATGCTAATAAGGCAAAGAATACGTGAAAAGCAAATCACAGTGAAAAAAGTGAAAATCAAGGAAACGGTGAAAAAAATACAACGTGATTTCAGCCTGCATCAAGGGGAAGCCGAAACAATAGTGCTTTGCATTGAAAACAACGGAAAGGCAATCGCAACAGACGATTACAACGCAATGAAAGCATGCAGTGTGCTGAAAATAGAATATATTACAATACTCGGGATATTGCTCAAGAGTTACAAAGATAAAAATCTGGCAAAAAATGAGGCAAAATTAAAACTGGAAGCATTGGCAAAATACGGGAGATATTCAGAAGATATACTTGAAGATTTCGCAAAAAGATTGGAGGGATGAAAAATGCAGAAAGTGCTGAGCATGAGACTGGAAAAAGACGACCTTGACTTCGTGGACACAGAGGCCAAGGAGGAAAAATCCGGCAAGACAAAAATAATAAGGGACTTGATAGGCAAAGGAAGGCTACACTTGGCAATGGAACAATATAGGAAAGGCAAAATATCGATAGGCAAAGCCTCGCAAAAAGCAGGCCTCTCAATAAGTGAAATGATGGATAAACTGGCTGAATTCGGGGTAAAAAGCCCTGTGACAAAAGAGCAATACCTGCAAGGGCTGAAAAACACGGAGAGAATACTGTAAAGGAAACCCGACTGCCGTAACAACTCGCAGTTCAAAAGTTCGACTAACGGCATCAATCGTTATGCTAGCATTACAAACCCCACTTAATGAAACTATGTAAAAGGAACAAAATAAATCCATGACGTCCTCCCACGGCTATGCACCAGAACCATGGAGTTCTGGGCACTTCGCAAACCACAAGGTTTGCAAAGAAGCCGTGGATTTCCAAACATTTATTGAGGATGCCCGTTCCCGTCAACGAAAAGAAATCCACTGATAAAGACCACTGCCAAGCCGCAGGCAGATTTCCCGAGGGTTTTTGCAACAGCAAAAAGGCTCAAAGGCAGTGGATTTTTTTGGGTTGTTAAAAAACCGCAAAATTCACTCTTTTCTGGCTGTGAAAGAGTTTTAATATTAGTTCAGCCTTACTTTTTTAATGTTCGAGCACTTCACCTTGGTTGACTGGTTCACCAATTTTTTCGCGCTGGTGGAAGTTGTCACGCTGCTCAGCATTCTCGTGTTCCTTGTGAGGATTGTGAAGCCGGCCTCGGAAAAGTTCAATGTAAGGCTTGATTACAGGTATTTTTATGCGGGGGTGGCACTTTACTTCCTTTACAAGGCGGTTTACTTCTCAATTTACTTTTACAGGCTGCCCTTTTTTGAGTCGGCTTTTTTCGCGAACATTTCCCTTTTAGGGGCCGGAATCCTGATTCTTGCAGGCACAAACCAGGCGCTTGAATGCTGCAGGAGGGAAGTGCGTGCCCTCGAATAATTTCATTGCACTGGACATCATACTCCATTTCGCGGGAATGGTGCTGATAATGGTTTCATTCTCAAACATCGCAACAATCGCTTACCTTTACTCAAGGCGCAGGCTGAAAATGGTTTTTTTCCATAAAACTAGGCTGCCGATGTACCCGTTGCTTATAGCGCTCGGCGGCACGGGATTCCTGTACCTTACGCTGAGCTTCGCTTACACCTCGGTTTCCGGAATTGCCGGAACAATTGAAAACACCAGGTATATAGCGACCGGCGTGACGCTTTCAGGCAGCCTTTTGGCCTTTTACGGAATGTACAAAATTTACTGGATGGCACAGGGGAAAATGAAAACGCCCGTGAAATCTGCGGAGAGGTGACTCAATGAAAAGGGAAACAATGATTGTGGGAATTGTGGCGGCGCTGATACTGCTCACGTTTTTCCTCGGCGGCCTCAGAAGCACCGGGGACGTGGTTGCGTCAGGCAACGAAAACATGCCGGCCGGAAACGCATATGTTACGGAAAGCCTTAATTTTTACAACACCGCGCTGATAATAGCGTTGGCTGTGATTGTTGCATTGTGGTATTATTACAGGAAAATAAGGAAGGAAATGGAAAAAATTTGATTCAAAGGATTGGGTTGGCGTGAAGGACGAAGACATCATTGATGAAATCAACATCACCGCGTTCATTTCAGTGCTGCTCGCGGGGCTGCTTCTGGGATTCATAGCGCACGAGCTTTTCCATTTCCTCACCATAGCAAACGTCAGCAGCATCACCATCAACTTCGGCAATACAAAGGCAGCACTGAGCACCTGCTGCCTGAGCGCGGATGAAAACGCGATGGAGGAATTCGCCTACACAGTGCAGTTCATTGTAACAATCGGATGGGTAATACTCAATT
Organism: archaeon; assembly: GCA_035655375.1. Lineage (GTDB taxonomy): Archaea > Iainarchaeota > Iainarchaeia > Iainarchaeales > Iainarchaeaceae > DASRUO01. The sequence goes on from DASRUO010000058.1 coordinate 6,698, forward strand.
CAGGGGTTTTCCTGCGGCCGGAAAAGCACAGCCGGAGATAATTTAAAAATTAAGCCAAAAATCTTTCAGGCAACCATTCCGCCGAAGAATTGTGCCTGCAATGTTGCCGCAAACAATATTCCATGAGGAAATTTTCCGTGCCACTTTAACCGTAAACGTGCCCGCGGTCGTCAAGCAAGGCGAACTCAATTGATTTCCCGTCAAAATAATATACTAATCTCAGTTTCTCAACTCTTTCACTCTTGAGGTTCTGTAAAGGCTTGTGCAATGGTTTTCCTAAATCCGGGTTAGCTGCAATCTTGGCAATCTTCTTTTTGACAAGAATTTTCATTCTATCGTCAAGTTTCCTGAATGCCTTTTTGAATTCACCTGAAAAAGAATAATTATAAGGCATTACTTCTCAAGCTCTTTGAAAAATTCATCCAGTGAATCATACTTCTTCAATTTACCTGACTGCAATTCCTCAACAGATTTCCAAAAAGCAGGATTGCTCATTAACTCCAGGTCTTCAAGATACCCCTTAAAATCACCTTTAAGCCTGTTAGCTTCTTTCCTTAATTCCTTAATGGCTTCCTTCTTCAAAACAACAGTTTTACCATTCGCCATTTTCCACACCTCTATCTACTCTTCTAACCCTGCCTTCATTAATATCTTTGAAACCTTCCATGGGCTGGCCCAAAAATTCAACGCCTCTATCTTTCTTACACCTTGCATAGTAGTATAGTTTATTTGGAGGATTAAAAACCTATCTGTTTTAATTGAAGCCTTTCACCTGTAGCCGCGCAGCAGCACCTTTTCCCTTTCAAGCTCTTTCTCATTGCCTTCAGGCTTCAGGAGAACCCCGACTTTTTCCTCCAGCGCGTCAAGCCTCTTGCCGGCTTCCTTGTGCTCGCGGACCCTTGCGGCATTGATTTTCTCGATAAGGCTGTACATGCCTTTCTCTTTCCTTTTAAGCTCCATTATTTTCTTCATGAGCCTCTTGTTCGAAAACCTGTAAAAGTAGATTATTATTCCGGTGAAAAAAATGTATGCGCCGAGGATTAGCAGCGTGTCTGCTGAAATTACAATTCCGGCGAGTTCAGCCATCTCAATCTTCCCCCAAACCCAAAAGGCGCTCGAGCCTCTGCTCGAAGGACATTCTCCTTCCGTGCCCGCCGCCTCTCCTCAGGCGGTGGTATAAGAAGTGGGCTGTATATATTAAAAGAATTGCGCCGGTGAGCAGCTGCAACAGCCCCGCAATGCCTGAAAGGCTCAATGCAGTCTCCCTTGCAAGCCCGGCATTCAATTCCGTTATTTCATTTATTTCGCTTACCGTTCTTGAGATGTCCGTATTGAGGCCCGAATAATCAAAGTTTGCCGCACGCTCCTTCATGCCCGCCATTCTCTGCTTCAAATCATTGACCCTGCCGGCAAGGTAGTCGGAAACATATCCTTGGCTTTGCTTTTCCCGCAAATCCGCGTCAAGCTTTTCAATCTGCTCCTCGAGCTGTGACAATATTTCACCGTAATAAACCTGCGGGCTCTGGACCGTGAAGGAACAGAACGCGTCCCTCACAACGTCCTTGAATTCAAGCCTCACCCTCGCGGTGTAGGTTCCGCGCTCAATTGTGGGGGGAATGAAAATTGAAACCGCCCTGCTTATTGATGTGCCGGGGTAAACGGCCAGCGGCGTGGATGAAAATCCTATTTTCTGCGCCTTGGCATCCTCAATCCACCAGCTTAAGGTTACATCCTCATAATAATCGCCCAAATTGTAGGCTGAAATGTTGAAATCGTACGGCAGGCCCGCGGTCACTGAATTTTGGAGGCATGCCGCCTCAAGGTCGTACCGCGGCACCCCCGCAATGTCGAACCTCAATGTCTGCACGTCGTATTTTATCATCTTATCCATTGAAGCAAGGGTTATTGTAACGACATAAGTTCCTGCCGCCTTCGGCACCCATTTCTCCGCAAAGGTTACCCTGAAAGACTTGCCCGGCTCAAGGAAAGGCACTGATTCTTCCGAATAAAACTCGAGCTTGTCTCCACGCAGAATCTGCATCTGCACCAAAAAGTTTGTGTTGTGGGGGATGCCGTGCGATAAGAGGAGTGAGCCGGTTGCCGGCACGCCTATCTCCAATTGGTCAAAGGCAAAGCCCCTTGTCGCGGCCTTGAGGCCTTCAGTGCCGGTTCCTCCGCCGCCGCCTCCGCCGCTTCCGCCAGAGCCTCCGCTGGAACCGCTTCCGGAAGTCGTTGTCGTGGTTGTGGTGCCGCCGGTATTCCCGCTTCCGCCCGTATCGGCAGCGGCCACAGTGAATCTGCCGAGGCTGTTGGAGTCGCTTTCATTATTGCATGAAAATGCCGAGGTCGCGGAATAAGTTCCGAGCGTGCTTGGCGCGAGAAACGAGAAAACGTATTCGCCACTACCGAGCGCGGTCATTGTTTCACCTGAATGCAGCGCGGAAGAGTCAGGGTAAAAAACCGAAACCGAGCTGTTGATGTCGTTGAACGCGTTCCCGTCGCTGTTCAAAACCCTGTTCCTTATTGTGACGGTGTTGCCGGGATTGTACGAGGCGTTGTTGTTCAGGAATGAAATCACGATTGAAAAATCCTTCACGTAAATGTACTGGTTCAAATCATATGTGTCGTTGACCTGGTTTGAGTCATCCACGTGCACCTGAAACTTGTAGGTGCCGTTCGAGTCAAAAGTGTAGGTGTAGGTGTAGTTGCCGTCGTTCTGGTTGGAGAAAGTGACGTTGTTGGTGTCACCGTCAGCCTCATTCACGACAGCCGTAACGGTTGCGTTCGTGTCAGCGTTTCCAGTGGGCTGCTTGAACACTTTCACTGTAAGGCTCTGGGTTCCGGTTGAATTCATGCAGGTTGTGGGCGAAAAAGTTGCGGTGATGCTTGTGTCACTCTGGCTGAACCATGTGAGCGCGTTGGAGCCCTCGGTGGCGGCATAAATCAAGCCGGAAAAAAATATGACAGCCAA
>DASRUO010000059.1:0-2799 GCA_035655375.1 archaeon
AAATCTCCGCCGCGCGCTTCGCCGCGCCCTCGAGGAAATGCCTCATCACTATTATGTCCGCGTAGCTTTCAACCATCCTTATGGTGTCGCTCATGGTTTCGCCTTTCTTGTAGCTGCTCACGTTCGGGTCCGCAAAGCCTATCACCCTTCCTCCGAGATTCTGGATTGCGGTTTCAAAGCTCAGCCTTGTGCGCGTTGAAGGCTCGAAGAACAGCGACGCGACAACCTTGTTCTGCAGGATTTTCGCTTTTTTCGCGCGCGGCATTTTTTCAAGCTCTTTCGCGCGCTTCAAGACCATTTCAAGCTGCGCCCGCGAAAAATCGGTTATTGCGACAACATCGCTCAAAAATTTAGAAGCAGTTTTCGGCTTTGTTTTTTGGTTCAACAAACCCTTCATATTATAGGGGGTAAATGGAATAAAAACCTTACCTTTTCGCGGACCGTTTAAATGTCTCTCTGCATGTCCCTCATAAGGGCTTTTCTTATTTCAAGTTCTTTCCCGAGGAAATCCTTCAGGAATCCTTTTCTTTCTTCAAAATTGGCAATGTTTTTCCTGTTTTCCGCATGAATAAAGAGGGAGTCGATTAAATCTTTTAATGCGCTGTAATGGGTTCCCTCAATTTCAGCCTCATTTACGACAAATTTTGTTAATGCCTCTAAACACTCTCGTCTCGTGCCAACGTCTTTCGCGGCGCTGTTAAGAAACCTTATGAGAGAACGTTTGGCTCTAACGAATCGGTTATTCCTTCTCCTGAAAGCTATTAAGAATGCATTATCCCCGGTCCGTACTCCTTTCATAAATCTCCCCTGCCGGCTTTTCATAATATAACAAAACCTGAAGTTGCTTATATTTTTTGTTATTTGCCGTTTTTCCGATTTTTTATGTTTTCCGGGGCAGAAGGCGCTAACCTTAAATATTCCGGTTTCGTTTGGATAATAGAGGTGTTTTTTTATGAATAGAAGAAGGGGCATTCTTCCGGGCGTTAAAATCGGCGGCAGCAGGCCTGGCTCAAAGGCCGGCAGGGCCATTGATATCGGCGGAAGAAGTGAGGGCGGCGTGAGAATAGGCGATTTAAGAATCGGCGGTCGTGCTCCTGAAAAACCAAAGGCAGGCAGAACAATAAAGATTGCCGGCGGCGGCTCAACTGTCAGGGTCGGCAAATTAGAGTTTCCAGGCCCGAAAAAGCGGAAATGATTTTTGCCCGCCCAAGCCTTTTAAAGTTTCCCGCCCAAAATTCCTTCATGCGCCGCGAGGTCGTGAAAAAATACGCTGAAAAGTATTCCGTAGGCGTTGTCGATATTGAAAACTCGCTCGCGCAGTACAATTCCTTTTACCGCAACATGGGCTTCAGCGGAGGCATTGAGGGCTTGATTGAAAAGCGCCTCAAGGAAAAGGTTTTCGTGAGGGTTATGGATTTGGGCTGCGGCAACGCGGGCTTCCTCCATGATTTAAAGCGGCGTTTCGGTGAAAGCGTCCACACGATAGGCGTTGATTTGCTCGCGCCGGAAAAGGCTCCGGATGAAACGGTTTTAGGCGACGCGCTTGAAGCGCCTTTCCCGAAGGAAATAGATTTCGTTTTCTCTTTCCGTGCCCTGCACGAAATCGGTGGGCCTGAAAAAATCGTTGAAAAAGTTTTCCAAAGCCTCGCAAAAGGCGGCAAGGCGTTCCTTTCCTTCAGGACAATGGACCTTTACGCGGGCGGGGAAGGCATCGCTGAAATTGGCGGGAAAGAGGTCAAGGCGCTGCAGAAAATGGTGCGCTCCGGAAAGCTGAAAGGCTTCAAGGTGAAAGGCTTCGAGGCAACGGTGAACGATGAGAAAGGGGAAAAGCTCACTGCCGGAGTGAACGTTTTCCTTGAAAAGTGATTCCTGCGGCGATTCCTATTTTGCTAATTCTCAGGGTGCGGCTTCAAGAATTTTCCCGCTCCGAATTAAATTTCTTTCGCAATCATTCCGGACAAATCAATCCTGTTGCTTTTGTGTTCAATCGTGTTGCAGCTCGAAATCGTTTTCGCGCCCGCCTTTTTCAGCTTTTCAAAGGCGTTTTCCGCGAAAATCGCGTGCACGCAGATGCAGTGAACCGATTTCGGCTTCCGTTTCCTTATTTCCTTCACAGCCTCAATCATCGTGTGCCCCGAGCTCACAATGTCGTCCACTATTACCACGTTTTTTTTCCTCCATTCAAGCTCCTTGGTCACGTGGATTTTCACTTTCCTTGAGGAAAACCTTTTCTTCAGGAAAATCGCTGACTCAAACCCCATGGAATCGGCGATTTTTTTCGCCCACTGCGAACTCTCAATGTCAGGCCCCACAATCACCGAATCCTTTCTGGAAAAATTTTTCTTTATGAACCGCGCAATATCGTTGTTGGCTGAAAGCCTTTTCCTTTCAATGTGGAACAATTCCGCGAGGTGCCTTACGCGGTGCAGGTGCGGGTCAACTGTCATTATGCTGTCAAGGCTTGAATTCAGAAGCCAGGCCATGAGGCGGTTTGAGACGCATTCCCCTTCATTGAAGCGCCCGTCCTGCCTCATGTAGGCAAGGTATGGCACAACCCCGATTATTTTTTTCGCGCCAAGGTCTTTCGCTGTTTTCGCGGCGAACACCAGTTCAATAATGGCTTCGTTCGGCTCAGGATAGAGGCTCTGCACCAGAACGATTTCTTTTCCCTTCACGCCGGTGCGGAACCTCAGGTAAAACTCGCCGTCCGGAAACCTTTTCGATTCAATCACGCCTTCTGTGGCCCCTAGTTTTTCCGCGACGCTTTTCCCGAGCGCTTCGCTGTTCCGCATCGGGAAA
>DASRUO010000060.1:0-3631 GCA_035655375.1 archaeon
TGAGGCATTCAACCGCGAACTCGCTGTCCTGCGGGGAGGAAAAAATTTTCCGCAGCAGGAGTATTGAATCATTGTCGAGGGGCCTTGAAAAGGAGTCGTTGAAGTCCAGCTCTTTCAATGAATTTATCTGCTCACGGAAAACTTTCGCGATATAATCAATGTGCCTTATTTTTGCCTGAAGGTTTTCCTCAACTTTTTCCAAGTCTGAAACCGAGAAATCGAGCGAGCTTTTCGAGGTTTTCAGCAAAGCCTTGTCCTGCTTGCTCCGCTCAATCATTGTCTGCATCTTGCCTGCAATGGAATCAATGTTGTCTGAAGGATTTTTCTGCTTCAACGAGTCGTTCAATGAAATCACGAGCTTGTTTTTCAGCTCTGAAAAGATTTCGGATTCGCCTTTTTCAAGGATGAAGTAGCGGTTGTTGTTTTTCGCGATGAAGCCGAAAGTCGTGAGGTCCTTCAGCGAGCGCGAAAGCGCCGCGCGCGCGGAATTGATGTTTGAATAAGAGGATGAAAACTTGTTCAAAAGAGAATTGTAATCAATGCCCTGGTTCTGCTTCACAATGAGGAGGATGGAATTTTTCGTTGTCATGCAGAATATTAACAAAAACAGGTTTAAAAAAGATTGTTAATTTGGGCGGGTTTGAACAACATTAGTTTTGGCAGGCCCAAAACTTTGAGAAAAATTTACAAACCAATACATTTAAATATTTTAAAATGTAAATATATGCATGGGCACAATAACAATCAGTGTGGACGACGAATCGGAAGGCAAATTCAGGAAGGCGGTGGAAGCGGTTTTCGGCACAGGCAAGGGAAGCCTCGGCAAGGCCGCCTCAAAGGCGTTTGAGGAATGGTCCGACCGCGAGATAAGGGGCAACGAGGCTAAAATGCTGGAACTGCTTGAAAAAGGGTTCAAAATGGGGAAATTGAAATTCAAGGCACGGGACGAGCTCCATGAAAGATGAATCTCCGCGTGCCAGCGTTTCAGCCACGTGCCGGCCATTCAGGGGGGCGGCTGCATGAAAGATGAATTCCTTGTTGACACCAACGTGCTTGTTTACGCGTTTGACGAATCAGAGCCCTCAAAAAGGAAGAAAGCGAAAATTATTGTGGAGGGCGCCTCAAAAGGCGAATTGAAGGCGGCGGTTTCAGGCCAGGTTCTCGGCGAGCTTTTCGCGGCGCTGACAAAAAAAATTGAAATGCCCATCCAAGCCCTGGAAGCGCAGATAATAGTGAACGGCTTCATAGATTCACGCCACTGGAGAAAGCTTGATTACACCGCCAAAACAATCAGCAGGGCGATGGAAACATCAATAGCCGATAAAACGCCGTTCTGGGATTCCGTGATTGCGGAAACAATGCTTGAAAACAAGGTTTACGTGATTTACACCGAAAACACGCAGGACTTCAAAAACGCGAAAATCAGCGCGGTAAACCCGTTCAAATAAAAATCATTTTTCAGGGGTTGGATGCGACCGCAAAAAAACCTAAATAAGGTTTTTCCGGAAGTGGTAGTGCCGATGAAAAAACGTTGCCAGGCATTTTAAAAAAATAATTCACGCCTTGGCTGAAAGCTCGATCTTCTTCATCCTCTTATTGATCCTGAAATAGCGCTTCCTTCCGCAAACCGAACATTCCGCGAGGAATATCGGCTTCTTGGTCTGCTTTTTCACGACCGCCGTAAATTCCGCCTTGCCACCGTAGCCTTTTTTGTGCCTGCGCACGTTCTGCCTCGTGCCCCAAGCCAAACCCCTTGCCTTGCCGGGCTTGAAATTCTTTAATTTGTGGAGGGTGTGCGAATTGCACTTCTGGCAGTAAAGCTTCTGCTCCTTCGGTAATTCCATAAAAAAACGACTTTAAAAGAATCCTAAATTAAAGGGTTGGGGAAGGTTTAAAAGGCTTGGCGGAAGGATTTTGCGGAAAGAGGATTAATTTAAAGCAATTAATTAAATGAAAATATTTAAATAGCTCAGGACCATTAATCTTTCATGGATTTACCTGAAATCGTTAAGGATAAGCGGTTTCTCATTGTTGCCGCGGTTGCAATAATTATCGCGGCGGTTGTGCTGTTAAACCCCCAGAAAGCGCCTGAAGCGGCAACCGAATCTTATTCAATTGATTATTCCGGGCAAAACCTTGAAAAAACGATTTCAACCTCGCTTGAAAATGGTTTGAGAAGCGAGAAGATTTCCTTCAAAAACACTTTCGGCGCTGACTTGCTTTTGTTCACAATAATACCCAAAGAGCTTGCGGCGCAGAAAAGCTATGTAACCGTTAACGCGAACGCGGAAACCGATTTCCTTGTGGACGACCCGGTGCTCCTCACGCAGATAACGCCGCAGACTGGAACATTGAATTTAAGCCTTGAATTCCAGAAAACCGGCAACGCGACAACAATCAATTTCCTGCTCCCGAAAAGCGTTTACGAGGAAGAGTTTCCCGCAATTGGGGACAGGGAAGCGCTTTTTGAATCGCTGAAAACTTTGGGCTCCGTGGCACTTGAGCCGGAGGACGCGAAAAGCGTTGAGGAGAAAATCGCTGAAGCGTTTTCCGACCCGGAAAAGGCCTCTGAAATAGTTGGCTTGAGCGCTTCAATAAGCGGGGATGAAAAAGAACTGATTGCATCTTTTGCGGAGGAAAAAGATTCAAGCAAAAAAAGCAGCAAAAAAAAGCTTTCCAAGAACGGCATTATTGGAATTGTTTTGATTGCCGCAATCCTCGCGGCAATACTGAAATGGGGCGATAAGCGCGGCTATGAGCACGTGGCTGACGCGGTGAAAAAGCTGTGGCCCGGCGGGAACACCGTGGCGCAGGCGGCGGGGGCGGCGGGGCTGCCCATATCACAGGCAGTAAGCCAAAAATTGACTGTAACGGCTGACCCGACACGCCTTGAAGTCGGCAGCGGAACGGAAATTAAATTCAAGTTTTACAGGAACAGCAATGACGTCAAAACAGCCAAAATGGAGCTGAAGAGAAACACTGATGGCTTAACACTTCTTACAATAGAAAACATTGAAGCCGAAAAAATACCGAGCCCGGGAAGCCTGGACATAACAAAAGAATCGGGGCAAATAAGGAGCGGGCAAATAGGCACGTACAAGGCTCATTTCACTTATGATGACGGCTCAACCTCGGAAGTTGACAATGTCCTGGTCATACAATTCAAAAACAAGAAAATGGGCAATTCGGAATACCTTTCACTGAAAGGCGAATTCGGCGAGGAAACTTTCCTCGCATCCGAGATTATTCCGCTTTACCAAGAAAAATACGGAAATGTCAGGTACAAGCCGAAAAACAGCCAAGAAAAAGAATTCTACCTTGACCAAATACCCAAGCCGCTTGCCGGAGAAGAGCAACGCGATAACGGCAAATATTTTTTCGGGTACAGGGATGAAAAAGGCGGGGTTGCGCAAATAAGCGGCAACGCCGCGAAATACTTTACTGTCAACATTTCAAGCGCAACTGGCGATGAGCTTGAACCATTCAATGTTGATTTGCAGATTGATTTCAGGGGAATGCTCAAAGAGAAAGGCAAAGTTGAAATTGACAGCCTGCTTAAAAGCCTTAATGCCGGCAGGGTTTCGGTTTTCATTAATCCGCCGCTTTTCACCCGCAATGAAAAAGAAACGAC